>CALVMT010000087.1 GCA_944347775.1 uncultured Clostridia bacterium
CGGAAAAGTATTCCCGAACAGCAGGAAACCCAATTATCATCCACTATGCATTCCAGCTGCCGGAGCAGAATGGAATGCCCGCCATCGAAGTCCTCGCACGCCCTACAACTAAAACCGCCTGAAAAGCCGTACCCGAAAGGTAAAATGCCTTTCGGGTACATATAGCCCTCAAATCTCCGCTAAGAACATCTCGGAAAAAACGAAGACACTTTTTTTATTTCTTTACAGCATTGTTGCCCGCAGTTGGGAAGCGCTCAGCCGGCTAAGCAACGCCGGTGCAATATCAAAGACCGTTTTGCAGCCACATTCTCCCTGCCTGTACAGCCGATAGGCAGCACGGGCATAGGCGACGATCACTGATGCGGTGAACTCAGGATTCGAATCGAGCTTTAAACTGTATTCGATGACAGCACGATTTTCTTTATTCAGACCTGTCTTCCCGCTGCGGATCACAAAACCACCATGATTAATTTTGCTGTGATCCCTCTTTAATTCCTCTGCCGAAATAAAATGCACAGTTGTATCATAATCGGCAAAATAATTTGGCATTTCTTTAATCTCGCGTTCTATGCGCGCTTTATCCGCCCCTTCCTTTGCAACAACAAAACATTCGCGAGTATGTTTTTGGCGTGTGGTAAGAACAGGATTATTGCCCCGGCGCACTTCTTCCAATGCTGCCTCTACTGGAACAGTATATTGCTTAGCATCTTCAACGCCTTCAATTCTCCTGATGGCATCCGAATGACCTTGACTCACTCCTCTGCCCCAAAAAGTATAGTCACTACCTTCGGGCAACACGGCATTGGCATACATCCGATTTAATGAGAACATGCCCGGATCCCAACCGACAGAAATCAGCGCAATCTTTCCATTTCGTTTTGCCTGCTCATCAACCGCAGCAAAATGATCGGGAATGTTTGCATGTGTGTCAAAACTATCGACAACATTAAAATATTCCGCCATTTTTGGTGTCTGTACAGGCAAATCTGTTGCACTGCCGCCGCATAAAATAAGAACGTCAATTTCATCCTTATGCGCCGCCGCATCCTGTGCCGCATATACGGGAACACCCGGCGTTGCAATATTAAGGCTGCCCGGATCTCTGCGGGTAAATACCGCGGCAAGGGTCATATCTTCATTCTGGCGGATCGCACTTTCCACACCTTTGCCGAGATTGCCGTACCCATAAATTCCAATTCTGATCTGCATTGTTTCTCTCCTTAGCCAATAAATTTATTTGTTCAGGCAAAACGCCTGCACACATTTACAATAGTATAACTATTATTTTATCTTATTTAATCGTGATTGGCTATTTTTTCTTAAAAAATAATTTTTTACATTAAGAATGTAACCCCCCTCGGGCACAACGTCCCTATTCGTCTTACAGCTGTCCTTTTTTAATCAGTTAAATATAACCCTTCCAGCTCTCTTTGGATTTGAATAAGCTCCCAAGAAATCTGATGCGCCTGCATTTGCAGCATCTCTGCCTTTTCCACTAAATCCGCAATTCTTGCCCCAAGTTTTGCTATTTGCTGTTCGCGTTGTTGCGGTAAGCATTCTTTTTTTTGTTCCATATTTTCTCCTTTTCCGTTTACAAATTTGCTTTCCATTTTAAGGGATTATCCCTTAAAAATCAATAAGGGATAATCCCTTATCACATAATAACGTAAGAAGGGAGAAAAACAATGTACCAAAGAATTCGCAACTTAAGAGAAGACCACGACTTAAGCCAAAAAGAGATGGCTTTACTGTTAAATATCCATCAAACAACTTATTCTGATTACGAATTAGGCAATCTTAATATCCCAACCACTGTTCTTATCCGCCTTGCCGACTACTATCAAACAAGCATCGATTATCTTGTTGACCGCACTGATGTGCGCCGACCGTATCCGCCTAGTCAAAAAAAACAAAAACATGAGAAAAAATAATCCGATTTCCCTACCTGCATTTATGCAGCACTGTATAGTGCAAAATTTTAAAAAACAAAAACGCCCTTCAAGCCATCCGCAAAAAGAGCGTTCGATTGATTTTTCTATCGTATTCAGTTTACCCGCCAAGGTAGGCCTTTTTAATCGCATCACTGCGTGCCAGATCAGCACCAGAACCCGAAAGCGCAATACGCCCTGATTCCAAGACATACGCGCGATCAGCAATTTTAAGCGCCATTTCTGCGTTCTGCTCAACGAGCAGAATCGTCGTTCCCGCGGCGTGAAGTTCCTTAATGATTTCAAAAATCTGACTGACCAAAATGGGCGCCAATCCCATTGACGGTTCATCCAACATCAATAATTTTGGGGCAGAAATCAGCGCACGCCCTATTGCAAGCATCTGCTGTTCTCCGCCGGAAAGTGTCCCGCCGATTTGGTTTCTGCGCTCTTTGAGGCGCGGAAAACGTTCGTAGACATCGCGTATACGTGCATCAGTCTCCTTCCCTGCAGTATATCCGCCCATCTGCAGATTTTCTTCTACCGTCATTTGCAGAAAAATCCGTCGGCCTTCAGGCACATGAGCTAATCCTGCCGAGACCAACCGGAAAGCTTCTGTTTTACTGATATCCCTGCCCATAAAACTAATACAGCCAGTTCGAGAGCGCAACAGACCGGAAACCGTCTTTAACACGGTCGATTTCCCGGCACCATTACTGCCGATTAAGCAGACTATTTCGCCCTCATTTACTTCAAACGATACATCTTTAACCGCATGGATTTGGCCATAGTAAACATTGATATTTTCCACATTCAGCATCTGCATGGCTATTCTCCTTTGTTTCCCAAATACGCTTCAATGACAACGGGGTTATGCTTAATCTGCTCAGCTGTCCCTTTAGCAATAATCTTTCCGTAATTGAGCACACAAATTCCTTCGCAAATATTCATCACCAGATTCATATCATGTTCAATTAACAAGACCGCAATTTGAAATTCATCACGAATTTTACGAATATTATTCATCAGTTCTAGCGTTTCCGAAGGATTCATTCCCGCAGCCGGCTCATCAAGCAGCAGGATCTTCGGCTCTGTCGCCAGCGCACGCACAATTTCCAAACGACGTTGCGCACCGTAAGGCAGGCTGCCTGCCAATGCAAACGCATGATCAGCCATATGAAATACATCTAACAGCTCCAACGCTCGCGTGTTTGCTTTTTTTTCTGCCTTGGTATAGCCAAATGCATGCGTAACAGCGCTTAAAAAGCGTTCATGAATATGATTATGCAGTCCGACCTTCACATTATCCAAAACTGACATATCCGAAAACAGGCGGATATTTTGAAATGTCCGCGCAATACCCATCGCATTTACCTGGGCAGTTGACTTCCCTTCTGTGCTGACGCCATCGAGTAAAATTGCGCCCCTTGTCGGATGATAGACATTGGTCAACAAATTAAAAACTGTTGTTTTGCCTGCACCGTTCGGACCAATTAATCCTGCAATTTCCGTACGCCCGATGAGCAGAGAAAAATCATCTACCGCAACAAGTCCGCCAAAGTCCATGCCTAAATTGCGCGCATCCAAAACCGGCATTTTATCCACATCCCGCTCGGGCACAATAGCATGGCTGGGAAAGGGAACCATTTTTGTTTTATTCATCATCAGATCTCCTCCTTGCCGTTTTTCTGCCCGAAAAATACAGCTTTCAACTGTTCTTTCAGCTTTAATACCGTTTGTGAAGCACTACATAGCATAATAACAATCAGAATAACCGCATAAATCAACATCCGATAATCACTTAAGAAACGCAATGCTTCAGGCAACACCGTCATTACAATTGCCGCAATCATCGAGCCACGAATACTACCCATACCTCCGAGTACAACAATAACCAGGATTTCAATAGATTTGTTATAATCAAATGTTCCCGCGGTAAGAATAGAGTAATTATGCCCATAAATGACGCCTGCAACACCCGCAAAAAATGCGGCGACAACAAAAGCCATCAATTTATAATAACCGATATGAATCCCGCAGGATTCCGCCGCAATCGCATTATCCCTAAGCGACATAATCGCGCGCCCCTGTTTTGAGCTGATGAGATTAAGCACAACGATAAGCGTGAGCAAAACTACAACAAATGCGCTGATAAACGTTGCATCCTGAGGTGTGTTTTTAAGCCCGGCTGCACCGCCCGTAAAGTTCAGATTAATAATAATACTACGAATAATTTCTCCAAAAGCCAATGTCACAATTGCCAGATAATCTCCTTTAAGCCGAAGCACTGGAATACCGACAATAATGCCAAACACAGCAGCAACCAGCCCTCCTGCTAGCATGGCCAATGGGAAACGAATAACCGCCGGAAGCATCTGCTCCATATATATGGAAAACAAACAACCGGCATAAGCACCGACCGACATAAATCCTGCATGTCCAAGCGAAAGTTCACCCAAAATACCGACCACAAGGTTTAGGGAAACAGCTAGAATAATATTAATACAAATAGGCACCAGCATGGATTGCATATGCCGGCTGGCATTTCCGGTGAAAATCAAAATCATTGTGACGGCAAATGCGCCGACAGCAATCGCATAGGTAATATAATTTTTCCTTCTTGCTTTATTGCTCTTCATATTGATCACACTTTCTCCTTGATCTTCTTGCCCAACAGCCCGGTCGGCTTGAACAACAGCACAATAATCAACACGCCAAAAACAATGGCATCCGACAGTTCAGTAGAAATATAGGCTTTGGAAAGGTTCTCAATTATACCCAAAGCGAGCCCGCCCAGCATTGCTCCCGGAATTGAACCAATCCCGCCAAATACGGCAGCAACAAAGGCCTTGATCCCGGGCATTGAACCTGTATACGGCCCAATAAAACCATATGTACTGCCATAGAAAATACCTGCTACCGCCGCTAGAGCTGACCCAATGGCAAATGTCACAGAAATGGTTTTGTTGACATTGATGCCCATCAGTTCCGCGGCATCCTTATCTTCCGAAACCGCACGCATCGCTTTGCCCATGCGCGTTTTTCCGATAAATAATGTCAGCACCACCATAATTACCGCGCTTACCACAAGCGTTACCAAGGCGTTGCCTTTAATGGTCAACTCGCCAATCTGAATTGTCGGCATGCTGATCACTTTGGGGAAACTATGCATTTCCGAACCAAATACGAGCTGTGCAACGCTTTGCAGCAAATAACTGACGCCAATCGCCGTAATCAGCACGGTAAGTGGTGCAGAACGCCGCAGCGGCTTATATGCAATGCGCTCGATCAACACACCAAGCACAATGCAGCATAATATGCTCACAACAGCAGCCAGCCAGACGGGCAAGCCGCATGTATTGATACAGACAATAACCGCAAATGCACCGACCATAATAATATCGCCATGGGCAAAATTCAGCATTTTTGCAATGCCGTAAACCATTGTATACCCAAGGGCAATCAGTGCATAAATACTGCCTAGGCTCAGCCCGCTGATTAAATTTGAAAGAAAATCCATACGTTTTGCTCCGTTTCTGAACGGGGCACTGCCCCTTTCAACCTTTTGCGAAAATCTCCGCTCTTTAATCAATCATCGGTTTTTAAAAATATACGCATTCGGAGCAAGGCATAACCGCCCTGCTCCGAATCTTATCAGCGGATATTCAAACTCAATATTCTACATATACGCCATCTTTAATGACGACTGCCTGCGCAGTTTTTGTGGGTTCGCCATCGGCAGACCAAGTCATTTTTCCGGTTACTCCGTCCACTTCAATCTCAGTCATCGCAGCAACAAGCTTTTCATTGAGTTCGGCATCTTCTACATCCTCAATACCTGCCTGCTCCATTGCAGCTTTAATCGTATAAATTGCATCATATGCATCTGCCGCAAACTGATCTGGCGTCGCACTGTACTCTTTTTCATATGCCTCGACAAAAGCAACGATATTTTCATCTGAAGAAGCAGCAACAAACGGCGTAAGCAAAATAATTCCCTCTGTCAGTTCTGCATTTGCTTCTCCCATCTGGCCGATAATACCGTCCATCCCGTCTACGCCAAAGTAGGTGATATCCATCCCCGCGCTGGCAGCCTGTGTAATCACCAGGGCAGCTTCCTGATAATAAAATGGCATAAACAAAAGATCTGCGCCGGAGCTCTTAATTGCCTGCAACTGTACGCTGAAATCAGTCTTGCTCTGATCGGTAAAGGCTTGTTCGGAGACGATATTCAGATTCAACTCCTGTGCCTTTGCGATAAAGTTATCACGGATACCGCTTGAATAATCATTTGATTTGTCATACAATACAGCAATTTTGCTTCCGACATTATTGTCGGCGATAAACTGCGCTGCATATGTTCCCTGATCGGGATCCATAAAGCAAACACGGAAGCAGTTATCATACTGAGTGCATTCTTTCTGAGAAGCGGAAGGCGTAAGCATCAGCATGCCGTCTTTCTTTACTTCTTCGGTAACCGCTACACAAGCCGCGCTGGTTACTGCACCGAGAGAAACCTTCATGCCCTCATCATATAAAGTAGCGTATGCACTAACTGCACTTGAAGGATCCGCGCCGTCGTCCTCAAACTCCAACTGTAACTTGATCCCGTTAACACCGCCTGCTTCATTGATCTCATCAACAGCAAGCTGTGCGCCCTGCTTTACGGAAATCCCGTAGCTGGCATTATCTCCCGTAAGCGGACCAGAACCGCCGATAATAAGCGTCTGCCCACCAGAACCTTCGCTCTTCTTGCAGCCTGCAAAACAAGCGATACAAAGAACAGCTGCCAAAACAATGCCTAATGTTTTTCTCATTGTTTTCATCATATCTTTTCTCTCCTTTAAAAAACGTTATACCCATGCTTTACAAAGCGGGGCAAAAATTTATGAAAAAAGCGGCTTATGCAATTCTGCCGGCCGCCTCTTTTCTCAAAATACTCGTTGCGAAAAAAGAACCAGGGGCCACCTGTACCTTCAAATGGAAAACATCTTTTTCCCTTCCGACTAAAAAAGCCGGCATCAAAACAAAAATAGACACTGCCGCCGCAATGTCTGTCCAAAATACTGCAAGTTTTTTGAAGGATATACAAAAAGCCGATGCATTTTTGGCATCTTTGGCGCTTATCGGCATGGGTTGTCCTTTCACCTGCCCATTCATTTTATACCCCTCCTGTTACTTTTCCCTGATTTTACACGATTGCCCACCGATTGTCAATAAATTTGCGGGCATTTCATAAAATTTCCTGCAAAAAAAAACAAATATTTTTTGATTTACTCGCTATATAAGCGGAATTTCTTTTTCAAAAATGCAGGTTTTCATTTTCACAAAGTCACTTTATTCAACATTTTTTACTTAATTTTCTCTTCTTCACCTTTTGCCGTTCGGGGGTAAATAATCAAGACACTGCCTTTTTTTACGGCAATACGGGCCGGTGTTCCCAAAAACTCATTGCTTGTCCCGAGAGGAAAAGCCGGGGTGAGCACTGCATTCTTCAGAACATATTTCAATCCTTCAAGCGAAACTCGCGCTTCCTGCCCATAAGCTAAAACACTCACATAACCACGCAACCCCGACGGATAACAAATCTCACCTTGGTTAAGCAGCGTTACAATATTTTGTTCGGCAGCCAGCCAACCCCGCGCACCTTTTTCAGCCAAAAAAGCCAAAAGCTGAATATTGGCAAGCGTATGATCAATGCGCCCGCCTGTCCCCCCAAGAAGGCAGAAATATCGATAGCCTTTTTCTATGCCCAAACGCGCCGCTGCAATCATATCGGTATCGTCCTTCTCTTGAGGCAGGACAAGGCAATCACGGCGGCTCGGGACATGCCCGAGAGAATCAAAATCACCAAGCAGCACATCCGGCACAACGCCAAGGCGCT
>CALVMT010000088.1 GCA_944347775.1 uncultured Clostridia bacterium
AATCTGTCAGATATTAAATTGATTCAAGATTTGGAAAGACAAATACGGCGAAAAATGAGCGAACGAGGCCTAAGGGCCAGATATACATTTAAAGATATCATTTATGATAGTTCCATAATGGAAAAAACAATTAAGACAGCGATTCAATATGCGGCTTCCGATTCAAATATAATTATTGTAGGGGAAACCGGAACAGGAAAAGAACTATTTGCACAGAGTATCCATAACGAAAGCAGTCGCAAAAACGGCCCATTTGTTGCGATCAACTGTGCAGCGCTTCCTGAAAACCTCCTGGAAAGCGAACTGTTCGGTTATACAGAGGGAGCATTTACAGGGACGGCAAAAGGAGGAAAAATGGGGCTGTTTGAACAGGCACATGGAGGTACGTTATTTTTGGATGAAATTGGAGAGGTTTCCCTTACAACGCAAAGTAAACTTCTGCGCGCCCTTCAGGAACGGCAGGTCCGCCGTATTGGAGATAATAAAGTGATTAATGTAAATGTAAGGATTATTTCTGCAACGAATAAAAGCATTTCTAATCTTGTAGAAAAGGGGGAGTTCCGAAGAGATTTAATGTACCGCTTGGATGTCCTGCGCCTTTTCATTCCTCCTCTTAGGAGCAGAGAAAATGATGTGGAAATACTTTTTAACCATCTTCTGCAAATATTGGCTTCGGAAAACCATACATCAATGCCTATGTTAGAACCGGATGCTTTTGAACTGCTCCACTTGTATCCGTTTATGGGCAACATACGCGAGCTGCGGACTATTGCGGAGAGAATTGTCGTACTAAAAAAGAGTGATTTTGTTTCACGGCAGGATCTTCGAGAGGCTCTTTATCCGAATGATCTGGAGCCGGAAGAGACCGCCCATGTATATAAAGAGGAGCTCTGTTTGGAGGCGATCAGTGAACCGGAGCGGCTGAAGATTGCTCTGGAAAAATGTGGAGGAAGCCGCATAAAAGCAGCCAAACTTTTGGGGATGGATCGCTCTACCTTGTGGAGAAAACTTCGAAAGTATCACATAACGTTGTAAAATGATGCAGAACGTTTCTTAAGACGTTGCATATGTTGCAAAATTAAAAAAGGTTTTGTGTCATACGCTTGAAATATCTGGAGAAATAACTTGTTTTTTATAAAGATTTTAGGGAATTCACGGAGAGGATAGCAAAAGTTGGCATAAAGCTTGCTAATAAAATATAATATCAGCTACCTTAAGACAGCCGGCAGTCAAAGGTAAAATAAAGTCTAGGAGGCTTGTTTTTATGTCAACATCATATGTACTTATTGTGTTTGCACTTGTCATAGTATTGATGATTGTCCTGATTTCAAAATGCAATGTAAATGCGTCGTTTGGCATTTTGATTGCCGCTATTATTTTGGCGATTGCACTGGGAACGCCGTGGGAAGAGATAGAGCCAACGATTAACAGCGGATTTGCAGGAACAATTGAAGACGTAGCTATCGTAATTTTCCTGGGATGTACAATGGGTACAGTATTGGAAAAAACCGGTGCAGCCGTAAGAATAACCAAGTGGGCAATTGGGCTTGTCGGAGAAAAGCATATTATTTGGGCGATTGCATTGAGCTCTGGTATTCTGGGAATACCGATTTGGGCGGACACAGTTGTAATTTTGTTAATTCCGATTGTATCACTCCTTGCTGTACAGACCAAAAAATCTATGATGAGCTATGGGACAGCGCTTTATCTTGGAGCGCTGGTAACCGCGTCTCTTGTTCCCCCCACGCCGGGTCCGGTGTCTGCGGCTGCTCTTTTAAATGTGCCGTTAGGACAGGCGATTGTATGGGGGATTATCGTATCCGTTCCAAGTATCATAGCAGCAACATTATACTGTATGACGCTGAAAATACCCGTGTCACCAAAAGAGGAGTATTTAAATTCTGCAGCAGAGCATGAACAGATGGAACTCCCTTCTCTCTCCAAATCCATGCTCCCAATTATATTCCCGTTGTTTTTGATTCTTTTAAACACAGTGGCATCTGTTACGATTCCGGGAACTACTGCCGCAGCATTTCTTTCCTTTATTGGAAGTCCTCTGGCAGCTCTGTTTACGGGATGTATTCTTTCCCTTCTTTTGACTGGAAAAGAGTGGAAGACAAAAAAGGTTCTGAACAAATGGGTTGACGAAGGAATGACTGCAGCAGCTATGCCGATTATCGTAACCGGTATGGGAGGTGCCTTGGCAACTTTTGTAAAAAATGCCGGTGTAGCTGAAAAAGTAGCGGAATTGGTTTCACAATCATCTTTCCCGCCGATTTTAATTCCGATTATTATGGCTGCCATTATTCACATGGTAACAGGATCGAATGCTCTAGGCGTTATGACTTCCGCCGCACTGATGCAGCCTATGTTGGAGAGTCTTGGCATATCTCCGCTGGCAGCTTTTTTGGCCTGTGGCACGGGCGCTTTGATGTTTAAACACGCAAACTCTTCTGGCTTCTGGGTAACTGTATCGATGTCCAATATGGATGTTAAACAGGGAATCCGAGCGGTAGGCGGTGCTTCCACAGTGGCCGGTTTTACGGGAGCCGTTATAACCTGCATACTTGTTGCCTTGAACATAATATAAGAATGAAAACGGAGAGGAGAGATGAAAATGGAAAAATTTGTAACAAGAGCAGCGCGTTTAAATAAGGCCTATGACATTGAACTGATTGAGCGTGAACTTGTCTGCGGAGAGGACGATATTATTGTCAAAAACCACAAGATGGGGATCTGTGGTTCCGACAAGAGCTTTTACCGAGGCTTTATGCCGCCCCAGACAGCAGAATTTCGCCAACCGCCGGAGTTCCCTTTCCTTCTGGGACATGAGAGCGGAGGAACGGTTGTTGCAGTCGGAAGCAGAGTCAGCGACTATAAAGTGGGTGACAAAGTAATGGCTTTTGGATGGAACAACAATTTTGCCGATTATTTTAAGGCTAAGGCATTTCAGCTCCAGCCGGTTCCCGAGGGACTGGATATGGATATTGCAGCCTTGGGAGAGCCAACAGCTTGTGCTATGTATTCCGGATTGAATACAGGAGTGCAGCTTGGGGACACGGTGGTGGTTATGGGAGGAGGATATGCAGGCCAAATTATTGCCCAGTGTTCCAAACTGAAAGGGGCATATCAAGTCATTGTCGTGGATGTTCTTGAGGGAAAACTGGACTTGGCAAAATCTTTAGGCGCAGATATTGTAATCAATTCTAAGGAAGAGGATCCGGTAGAAAAGGTAAAAGCGCTAACTGGCGGAAGAGGCGCTGATGTAGTGGTGGAAGCGGCGGGAACAGCGGAATCGTTCAATGCAGCAAGCGCTCTCATCCGGCATAACGGGAAATTTGTATTTTACAGCTGGGTGACTACACCAATTACATTGAACATCAGCCGGTGGCATGATGACGGCCTGGAATTTGTTAATACATGCCTGGTTCATCATACCTGGCAGCAGCGTTATGTTTGGGTTCCGGATACAATGCGCCCGATTATTCAAGGAACAGTCAAGATAAAGCCGCTTATTACGAATACGTTTAAGCTGGGAGATATCAAGGCGGGATTTGATTTGGCAGATAAGGACGATGCGGCAATTAAAATTGTATTTGAACCATAAAAGGATTTTATAGTAAGAGGAGTGAAAGACTGATATGGATTACACCAATTTGTACAATAACCCGGATGGAAAGGTTTCAAAGGTGGGAATTATCGGCGCGACACGGGGATATGGATATACGCTGCTGGCTCAGATTCCCAAGGTTAAAAACATGGAGCTGCGGGTAATTTGTTCTAGGCATACAGATGAGTGTATGGGCGTTTTAAAAGAAATAGGATATGACGAAAATCGCATTGCAGTATGCCAGGATAAGGGACAGATCGAGGATGCTGCAGAGGACGCAATTCTTATCGTGGGGGATTATCGCCTAGTAATGGAATGCGGAATTACCGCTATGGTGGAGTGTACCGGAAACACTGCGGTGAGCTCTGATGCTGCACTTCTGGCATTGAAAAAAGGAATTAATGTTTATATGGTCTCTAAGGAAACTGATAGTGTCTGCGGCCCGGTTCTTAACCAGGTGGCGGCAGAAAATGGAGCAGTGTATGCTTTGGTGAATGGAGATCAGCCTCGAAACCTTCTGGATTTGTATTCTTGGGCCAAACTTTTAGGGCTGGAGGTAGTAGCCGCAGGAAAGTCCAGTGAATATGATTTTGTCTGGGATCGGGAAACCGGAGATTTCACTTATATGGATGGAAACACTCCCAGCGAGGCATTGCCCCAGATGATTGATTGCTGGCGGTATAAAGGGAGGGAAACGCTGGAGGCCCGAAAGGCACTGTTGGAAAAATATCTGGACGTAATATCGGCTGATTTGTGTGAGATGAATTTGGTATCTAACATTACGGGTCTTACACCCGCCGGCCCCTTCTTAAGCTATCCAATTGTAAAGCCCAGTGAACTGGCAAATGTATTTATTCCGGAAGAAGATGGAGGAATTTTAAAGAAAACAGGGGTGGTAGATGTTTTCTATAATCTGCGCGGAACAGATGAAGCCAGCTTTTGCGGCGGAGAGTTTATCATTGTAAAATGTGAAAATAAAAAGATGTGGGATATCCTAAAGGGAAAAGGCCATGTGATGAGCCATAATGACAAATATGCCTGCATTTATTATCCGTATCATTATATGGGTTTGGAAACACCGGCTTCCATCCTGCTGGGGGATTTTATGAATATTGGAACCCATCCGGAATGCCGTCAGGTGTCAGTAATGGCTGGCGTAGCTGACAGAGACCTTCCAAAAGGAACAATACTGTGTGTCCAGGGGCACCATCATTCAATCGACGGACTTACTCCGCAGCTTCTGGAGCGGTCATCCGCTACTGATGCGGCGCCCTTCTATCTTTTAAACGGGGCAGAACTATTAAAAGATGTTAAGGCAGGAGAACCAGTAACACTGAATGATGTAGACTTATCAGGCCTGAAAACTTTTGAGTTGTATAAAAAGGGACTGGAGTTATAAAGAAAGGAAAACATCGCTGAAAAAGCCGGGGGTCTGAGAGAGTTCAGTCCCCCGGCTTTGCTGTACTATCTACTCCTCAATCACCTGTATCTCCAAAAAATCAAAGTCAATATGCTCGATAAAACAGTCCTGGTTAAACCGCGCCTTGTCGTGGCGCTGAAA
>CALVMT010000089.1 GCA_944347775.1 uncultured Clostridia bacterium
GCAAATGGTTCCGGGCTGCGAGCAAGTTGCAAAAAGCATTTACTATGGGCATCAGAATGACGGCAAGATTGGCTTTGTTTCAATCAAAAAAGTTTGTCAAGAATTAGATATACCCTTTTCACGGCTAGGTCAAATGCCTAGATGCCAAATGGTATTAAGCAAATATATGGAAACTTATGAAGAATATTGGGCAAGGAAAATTATCTGGGCCTATACCTATCTAAAAGAAGAACGGCCAGGTAAAGATATTTTTTGGTCAGATGTACGAAAATTATCAGGTGTTAAAAAAACAAATTTTGATAGGGTTATACCGCCACTGAAAAAGTATGGAGAAGTCGCAAATATAATTATAGATATTGTGAAAGGGGATAAAAAGTAAATATACACCAAGAACCTCTTTACAACGAACGAGTGTTCTGATATAATTTGAATATAGAACATATATTCGATTTTTGGAGGAGTGAGAGCCGTGTACAAGTATGATGATTTGACATTCGAAAATCAGAATGCTAAATTACTGTGTTCTTTTATGCATGTATCTAATCCGTATTTATATTTTCCGGTTGGTCATATAACAGAAGAATTTGCCGTATCATTGTATAACTTTTTGAGTAAGCATTTGAACATAACATCCGACGAGTATGTACCTGAACCCAAAAAAGTATGTTATGTTCCGCTTTATTCTATTCCTGTCTTACAATAGGAGGGACATTATGGATGTGACGATTCATGGGATTGATGTAATAGCCATGTTTAATGATCAAGGAGAAATTCGCCCACTGTATGCAAAAATAAAAGGTTATGGCACTATAAAAATCGAGAGGGTGATAAGTGTTGACGATGCTCCTTTTACAGGCAGAGGGAATGTTTTAGAATTTGTCTGCGAATACGTATTAAAAAATATGACAAATATGTTCAAACTGCGATACCATGTAAAAGAACATATGTGGTCTGCTCCTGGATTGCGGGAAAATGGTGAGTAATCGTAAAAAAATAGGCGACTACATTCTATAAGTGTAATCACCTATCTATTGTGTTTTATCGTGGACAATAATGTCTTGTACTTCGCAGTCTAAGACAAAGCACAAAGTATCAAGAGTCTTTGTAGTAATCGGCAAACCTTGTTTCATACGATGAATAGTGTTTGCCGATATTCCTTGCTTAAAGATCAGATGATATTCAGTAATATTACGATTAATTAGAGTTTGAAAAAACGGAGCATAGGAAATCATAAACACCTCTCCCTTTTTGATTTTCCTTTATTAACATATTATCATGCTTAATTTGTTGACTATACTTAATATATTGGGTATAATAAAAATATTCATTGAGAGCGGTGTAATGCTATGGTTACTTTAGATGATGAAGAAATGAAAATATTCATGAAGGTATGTTTAGAGTCAGACAAAAAGAATATATTAAATAAATCCATAACCTATCCTGACTTTTGCCGAATAATTTGTATTATCGGCCTTCTTAAATTATTTGCCCCAACGATTTACTTATCTGAACAATTCCCTGATTATTGGGAACGATATTCCTGGGAGGCCGATGCAAAAGAAAAGATAGAAGATGAGTATGAAGACCTATATTATCCACAATATTATCTTGATGAAGTATATCCAAAGGAACATGAATGGTTTTGTGATTATTATAGGCAACTGACAGGTAAACAAAGAACTATAGTCGATAATTTGAGAAATGGCCATATTTAAATCGTAAAAAATAGAGGAACTAAGCAGTTTAGACTTAGTTCCTCTTAATAATTTTATTATAGGCAAGAAAAATTAATGATTATCTATAACTGGATTATAGATGCTTCCATTAGGATAACGTATTTCAAGTTCCTCAACTTCGGGCAAAAGCTTTTCGTGGTAAATGTCATCACCGCCAGCTTTTTCATAAACTTTTCCCATCTCTCTGAACGTTTTAAGACCATCAGGTGTAACAAACCCCTGTATGGTGAAATCTTTATGAAATCGCCATAAAGAACTACGCAGTATTGCTATCGTTGTTTGATTCTGATTATCCATAGATTCTTCTAAAAGTAGCCTAAGTGAGTGAATATCTTCTTTGAGATCATCCTGACCATCCTTAAGTTTATTTCGGATATCGATAGATTGTGAATGATATTGTTCCTGTTTAGAAATGATTGAATCTTGAGTCTGTTTAAGCTTCTTGTTCAGGCAATCAATTTGCTCTTGTAAATCAGAAATTTTACGCGCAGTTTCTTTTTCCTTGAGACTTTGATTGCTATGTAGTCCAAAAGCCGATAAAACCTTTTTATATCCGGAAACAATAGTAACAATTGCGCAAATTATGAGAAAGAAACAAATGATAGCAGTACCCCAGCCAATATCTTCAATCTGCTTAATGAGATCAGCCATAGTCCCTCCTAGCGATTATTAAGATATGTTTGCCACGCTTTGACTGTGGCAGGCCCCATGCTACCATCTTGAGTCACCCCAAGGAATTTCTGAAATGCTTTAACTGAAGCCTGGCCAAACCATCCATCCTGAGTTGTTCCAATTAATTTCTGAAGCTTGCGTACCATATCTGATCCCTGAGAATATCCGCTAGACTTAAATTCCCAGCAGCCATCGTATGCGGAATATAAATACTTCTTGTTACTGGACGGCTGATTAGAAACAATACCATCGACAGTAGTTCCGAGAAACTGCTGAGTACGACGAACTGTAGCTGGGCCAAAAGAGCCATCAACTTCTATTTTTCCTGCAGAACCAGAACCTGTAGAGGAAGATTCTCCAACATATCTTAAAACACAATCCCACGGATAGTTGTAATAACTTCTAATTTTAATTTCGCCGCCTGTCTGATCACCAGTCTTGCCACCTTTCACGGTTCCCTTTTCATTAATGCTCGCCATTACTAATTGATGTGTAGAAGAATTAATGCACATAGCAGTATGATGTACAATATTCAGGACAACATCACCCTTCTGAATACCTGCACCAGTAGAACGATTAACAGAAGATGTAACATCCTTAAAGCCATTAGCAAGAAATACAGATTTCATATTTCCGGTATAAGTTGCCCCTTTGCTTTTTACGGAGACACCGGCATTCTCCCATGCTTGAATTAATAGGGAGCTACAATCATAATCTGGCCCCCAACGATGTATTTGATCATATCCATGGGAAGCATCGTTAGCAATGCTCACAGCCCAATTTACAGCGCTATCAATTTTACTCATAAGTTTAACCTCCTTGTATTAAAAATCCCTCTAAGGGGCAAAATTGCCGATTAGAGGGCATAAAAAGTTCAATTTAAAGTTTTTCTGCGTAATCCAACGCAATCCACCCCGCGCCAGATTTCAGCTTGCCCCAAGTATAGCCACCAGCAGATTGTGTATCTGTAATCGTGTATACGCCTTTAGGACAGTATCCGTTTGTGGCATAGTTGGTCCCGGGGCCTTTACGAATATTAAGGTTTGTAATAGATACCTGTACTTTGAAGGATGTATCTGACGCAGATCCATTGACCTTTACCCAGTCTGCATTTTCCAAGCAAATCCATCCTGCGCCGCTCTTAAGTTTACCCCAGCCATTCTTAACCTCTGTAATCGTAAAAGTTCCTTTTCCGGTATATTTGCCTGTAGCCACATAATTTGTACCCGCACCCTTACGGATATTCAGATCAGGTACGGTTACTTGTACAGTAAACGGTGTTTGTGGGAAGCTTGTGTTGGATGCAGGTGGTGTAGTTGTGCCAGTATTGCCCCCGCAAAGCCGTGCATTAACTTCATCGGCAATCTGTCCCAAACGATTATAAATATAATCTCCTGGGCAGGATTTGGCGGCATAATCTCTATGTACGGTCATGTTACAACCATTTAGGTGGTTTACACGAGTATTTTTGTCAGTAGACCATACAAGCTTTTTAATTCCATTGCGTTGGCAAATATCCACACATAAATCAATCAGTGCAGCATATACCTTGTCATTAATTGCATATGGATCTGTCGTATCACTAGCACATTCAATTGTGATAGCACGATTATCATTGGTTGAATTTGAACTGCACCAGGAGCGGTCTTTTTCTTCGACGTACATGCCGATTTTTCCATCTAAACCAATACCATAATTCGAGCTGGCCTGACGGGATGAAGGAGCAAAAATTTCTCCAAGCCTTTCAACCGTAACCTGTCCAACAACGCAGTGAATTGTGATGGTATCAATGGAATGATTACGAGGGCTTGTCTTATTCGGAGAAATGCGGGTGTAAGAAACTAAACTGCTGTTACTCATTTACAAATTCCTCACTTTCTGTAATAAAAAAAGCCTGTAAAAACAAGCGTTAATGAGTAAGTATTATGAAATTTTGTGTCGATAGATTATTATTGTTAAAAAAATTTAACGATGTATAATGATAAATGTAACCCCCCTATACATTTCCCTTTATCTGCCATAAGGCGCATGACTCTAAAATCATGCGCCTATTTCGATGTAGTTGTTGTCGTATTAACGTTTAAACATTTTGCTAAATTTGTAAAAGCTTTCTGAGCATATAAAACAATAGCGGCTGTTATTAGAGTTGCAGGCTCTACGCCAACACCGCTTAAGTCAATCACGGAAGTTGCATAAGCAAGCGAGAGGGCAGCAATGCCAATAATAACCGCTTTAATAATCCCAGATACTAATTTTTTCCAATCGAAGGCAATTTGTTCCACTCCGATTTTTGCATATAGGCCAAGTAAAATATTGGCAACCATGAGCACAATTAAATGTGGTAGCATATGTAAAATTTCACCCATGAATATCACTTCCTTTGAAAAGATGATTTGAAAAAATAATAGATGTGTATAGGGGGAAGAAAGATAGAAATAAGATTTGATTTATTCTACGACAGAAAAGTAATGCCCAATTAATTCTGAAGGCAAATATTGCAAAGTAACATCTTCACCGTCTTCCATACCTTCACGATTCATTAAGTAAATGGTATCACCATCGATATAGTATTTACCTTTGATGTACTCCATATTTTTTTGTGCTGGAATAGGATCTTCCAGAGTTCCGGCATGACTCTCATCTGAGATGTGAGTATATAAGTTTTCTGTTCCAACAGCGCCTGGCTTGTAGATTTCTTGAACCTGAACTTCTTGTGCTGTCTTATAGAGTTCTCCATTATAAGTTAATCGGGTGCCTTTAGTCAGCGTTTGACCAATTAAAGATTCAAATGCGGGGAATAATTCTTTGACCGTTAAAGCCTCTTCATCGGCAAGATACGTAAGAGCAAGATTTACAGAAGCCTGCACTTCATTTGCTTTTTCAAGTTCTTTTTCTGTTTCGGCCTTTTCTCGAATACCAAAAGAAATGATTATTTTATCGTCCACTATATCAAGATCCCGCAATAATGGACTGATAACTTTCATGTCAGTATATGTTCCAACGGGTGTCTCATCATTTGTATCCTGATAGAATTCAACAGTCTTAAAATTATTTGAATCCATCAAAATGTCAATAAAGTCTTTTAGTGCATCGTATGATTCAACCGATAGTGAGATGCGGGAGAGAATAGAAGAGTCGGATACACTAAATTTATGTGAATTACTCAATTTGATTTTCATTGAAATCATCCTTTCGTTATTATTATTTAGTGCGCATTTGGATATGACTAAATGCGTTTTTAGTCTGGAAATATCATGAATTTTAGAGGAGAAAATTATTTAAAAAAGAGCATAGCAAACAAGCCATCTTTCGGTGGCCTTTTAGAAATTTAGTCTTGAAGATTTAGTGCTTGGACTTATGCACACAAATATTTTGCGTGTGATGCTTTAACATTTTCTTGATTAATTGAACAATAAATTTTGGTGGTATCTAATTTTTCATGACCTAATAACTGCGCTACTTGCTCCAACGGCATACCTCTGTTCAATGCATTTGTGGCGCAAGTTCTACGAAAACGATGGGGATGTACATTGCTGACGCCAGCTCGTTTGCCAATTCTATGGAGTAAATCCTCTACGCCTTTTTTAGTCAATCTTTCATGGGGGCTATACAGCGATACAAATAACGCTGGATTATCATCATCTCTTTCATTAAGGTATTTCTGTAACCAGAACGCTGCCGCAGGATTAATGTAGGTTATGCGTTCTTTAGATCCCTTCCCAAAAACAATCAAATCTCTGTTGGTGAAATTAACATCTTCTCTATTAAGGCGAACCGCTTCTGAAACTCGTACGCCTGTAGAATACAAGAATTCTATTAATGCTGTATCTCTGGTGTTATTACATGCTAACTTAAGCAATTCACGCTCCTCATCGCTGAATCCAACTTTTATTTTTTTAGGCAATTTAATACTGTCTAGCTGAGCTACAGGGTTACCTTCTATATAATTTTTCTTGTGGAGCCAGCTGAAAAAACTACTAAGAGCGCTCTGCATATTTTTAAGACGGCTTAATTTTACATTACGAATCTTCTTGTAAAGTTCTAAGTAATTGAATATGTCATCAGCCTTGTATTCTTTTATAGGTTTATTGACAGTAGATAAAAACATAGTAACAGTTAATTTGTAGTTTTTTAGTGTTTCTTCGGACATTCCAGATAATCTACGATCCAGCTCATATCTGTCCCAGAAACGCATGTTGCTATCGTCATAGACAATCAATTCTGTTCCTTTGTCGCTAATCTCGTATTTAGATAGACTCATATACAGAACAGATTTAAGTTCTCGCAGCTGTTCATCGCTTAGATGTGCAGACATGCTGTTTAAAATTGTGTTAATTAATTCGTGTTGCATTATAATACCTCCCATTTTGTTTGATATTTAAAATTCTATCATTTAGGAGGCTAAAAACCGACTCAAAATAGTTTCATATTTCCAGACTAAAAACGCATTTAATAAGATAAGGAAATGGCAAAGAATATAAGATTTCCGATGATTTTCTGGTGAAATTAGAGCGAAAAACAGTAATTTACAGAACATAGAAAATATCTATCTCCCCATAGATATGTTTTCCATCTCTGATCCTAATAGGGCGCTTAATGTTACTTATTCCATTGGAAATGTAGGGTACTGGCCATTTTGGTTATATGTGGAATCAGCATGTTATTTTTGTAATATTACGGGGATGGAAGTAGGAACATCAATTGGTTCCGCAGGCATATCCTTTTCGGAAATACGTGATCCAAATTCTATGGTAACAAACATACAAGCGGTAAAAAATACCGCAGGTAGTGGCAATGTGCGCATAAAAATATCCGTAAAACAAGCAACTAATTTTATTGGCATAGCCCCTCTAAGGTTAAACTCCGGTAGTTTTGTGGGGAAATACGAATCTCCTTCCTAATATTACTGTATAATCTTGAAAATACAGTAATTTACAGTGGGTTATGCCCTCAAAAAATTTCTGGATGGAAGGAAATGGAATATACACTGTAATAGTCGATTATAGCGATGTGGAATCTCCTGATCTTTCTCGCATACCGGTATTAGTTGGCGGAAACATCGCCAACCAGAATTTTTTAAGTTTGTATGATATAGATCTTGTAAACCTTACCCAAAATGCAACGCTACAAACAGGTACTGATATAATAGCTCCACGCGAAGGATTCGAACTGTCTGCCAATAAAGACGGTGGAAATATGTGTAGATTAAGACTAAAATTTGAACTTTTTGTAAATTATGGTGCACACATTTTCGTAACTGTGTACTCTGCTGGGGGAAGGATTATATAATTATATTTTGCTTATGTCGAAGGAGGTAGGATTGTGTAATTATATTATTTTCCTAAGCCGTATTCGGATGGCTTCCTCTTTGGTAAAATCTATCGTTGATCGAAGGGTGATGTATGATTGTCCATCACGGGAAGAATCATAAAAAATTACTTTGGCAATTAATGTATTTTGACCCGGTGCATGTCCGGACTCAAATAATGCAATATTTTCTTCGTAAGCTCTATTTGTGGAATTTGCGTATATGGAGATAATACCACTAAAGTAAGAGTAATACAAATTCTGATCCGGAGCATTACAATAGATTTCTATAGCATAGGTTCCATTATCCATACCTCTTAAAATTACCATACCAGAATCTTCTGTAGACGTAAGTTTTCGGCCTTCAGTATATTCTAAAATGGTACCTACAGTTTTACTGTATTTTCAAGATTATACAGTAATTTGGGTACTAAGGCCAATGCCTCCGATTTGACTTGGAATAAAATATCTGGAAAGCCAGTAAGTTATACCCCTAGTAGTCATACCCATGACGACCGTTATTACACCGAGTCAGAAACGGAGACGTTCTTGCAGAGTAAAATGCGAGTATGTCAAAATGAATTTTCAAGTACATACGACTTTTGTAAGTTCCTTGAAGACAGCCCTGCTTATACGGCATCGGGTAGGCTTAAAGATACAACAGGCTGGGGCCTTTTGGTGACTCAGGTAATTGGTATAGATTCTGGGCTGCTCTGCAAAACCCTATTAATTCTGAACATTCTATTGGTGGACAAGCTATTTTTTCTTCTGGTAAGAATGCTTGGCTGGGATATTTTGAAAAAAACGATAGTAGTATTATTGCTAACTGGACACCGCTACGTCAGGCGTATCGATATACAGAAGGAACGCAGAATGGGGGTGTAAAGTATAATTTCTGGTCTACCGGCTCTACTGTAACAGTTGAGGTAGAAGGCGGGCTGAATCAGAATGTAAGCGCATGGGGATCTTTGCAAATCGGTGTATTACCATCAGTATGTAGACCACCGATGACATTAGTTTTTCCTGTTGCAGGTATTGCTGGAGGCCAGTACGGATTAACAATACAAATTAATACCAGCGGTAGCATACAGATAGTTAATCGATCCAATCAGACCGTAACAGGGGATAATAAAGAAATCTTTACTATCTGCACTTTTGCAAGAGAATTATATTAGATGACTAATTAACTTTTCTGACTATAATCTACTTGCGGTATCAGGATAAATGTTTGTTTGATAAAAGCAGGATCCCCACCGGTAATTGCACAAGTCCCATTATTATTTACATTCATTCCGAGATTTAACCTGGAAATATCATAGTAATAATATTGACTCCCTGAAATAAATCCCATGGTAGACAGATGATTGTTGGCTGCATCACGAATATCTACGGCCATGTGTAAACATAAGCAGTTATCGAATCCAGAAACAGCATTTACCCCCTGATAATCTGTGGTAACAACGGCAATATTGCCATATCTCTGTTCAGTACGGTTAGGAATTTCAGCATTAATATTTTTGTATATAAAATTATCATGGTCAAAATCATTCCAATCCCCCCAGGTATCATACCATTGTGTGCGAGTATAATGAATTTTTCCCCAGGGATTGATAACAATCTGATATTTTAAAGTATAACTTGCAACCTGCACTGTGTTTTGAAATAAATATCCGCTGTTTACACCTGGGCTATTAGCAATATCTTGTGTTACATCAAACATGCTGACACCATCAGGAGCATTATTAAAATCCGTAAAATTCCTTAATGCTAAGACCATATTATCAACATTAG
>CALVMT010000090.1 GCA_944347775.1 uncultured Clostridia bacterium
AAAGGTAAATGACGGCGATATAATCTGCTGTGTGTGCGGTAAGAGATTATTTTACGGAGGTGATGAAGGTGACAAGACATAAGCCGTCAAAAAAAGAGATGTTGGAACATTTTGGATTTGGCACAAAACTCATGAAAAGATACAAAGTCTGTTCATGCTGCGGTAATAAACAGAAGGCAAGCAACAGGGTTTGTGAAGTTTGTCATACAATACTGACTGAAAATACACTTTTTGATACATATGTGTCGACTCACCGCTGCTGCGGACAATGCGGGAATGTTATCCCGGACGGCGCCCAGTTCTGTCCTGTGTGCGGAACAAAACAAAATAAAGAAAAAGAAGCAATTTAACTAAGAAGAAATCTTTATTACTGCAGCATTGGTAGAAAGCCAGTCAGACATTAAAACAATAAAGGATGCGGACATCTGACAGTCTTAGAACAACCAACTCAGTCCACTATATATTTAATATTTCTGCCGCAATACTTATGGTGTGAAAGCGATACAAACACTGTGTATCGGCTATGGAATACGGTAATTTAGAAATCATTAAGTATTATCCATTTTTAAAATGTGGATATAAAAATTTTAAGGAGGTTTTCTTATGAAAGGAAGAAAGTTTTTGAAGGTTACGGGGATTTTGATGATTATCGGAGCAGCATTCGGTATCATCGGGGGTATTGTCGCTGTTATCGGAGCGACCGCTTTGGCAGCAGTTCTGGAAACAAGCGCCGGCGGATTAATTTTTGCAAGTGTTCTGATTCTGGTAAGTGCAATATTCCAGCTGATTGCGGGAATTATGGGCGTGAAAAACTGTAATAAGCCGGAAAAGGCACAGAGCTGTCTGGTTATGGGTATTATTGTGGCACTGTTGAGCGTAGCCGGAAACGTGATTTCCAACGTGCTTGGCAGCAGCTTTAACATTTTGAGCTATGCCACCGGTTTGATTATTCCTGTTCTGTACATAATTGGTGCGGCAAAAAACAAAACCTCGGCATAAGTAAAACACCCAAATGTTCCTGCCGCTTGTTTTCGGGCGGCGGGAGCAGCCGGGTAAAGGAGAGTGAAACGATGGACACAGTACAAAATTATAAATGTCCTTGTTGCGGCGCTTCATTGGTTTTCCAAAACGAATCGCTGCACTGCGATTCCTGCGGAAACAATTTTGAACTTGACGCTATGCGGCAAATTGAGGATGTTGGATCGCAAATGCAGGGAGAGTCAAAATATGACTGGGAGCACTATGAACCGAGAAGTTATGAGGGCGGCGAAGGGGCTGCGCTTGCAAGCTATACCTGCCCTTCCTGTGGTGCAGAAATTACGGGTGACGACACAATGGGTTCTACCGTTTGCCCATATTGCGGCGACGCCGCAGTGATTAAGGGGCAGTTTGAGGGTACACTTCGTCCCGATTACATTATTCCGTTTAAGACAGACAAAAAGGCGGCAATGGCAGCGTTTGAAGACGATTTCAAAAATGCACCGTTTCTGCCGGATGAATTTAAGATTAAGAAGAAGATAGAAGAAATGACCGGCGTTTATGTGCCGTTTTGGATGTTTGACTGCGATTGCAATGCAGCAATCACTTATGGCGCGCAGCGAGTTACAAGCTGGAGCGATTCAAACTATAACTATACAAAAACTGACTATTACAGGCTTTTTAGAAGTGGAAGCGTGGGATTTACCAATATCCCGGTTGACGGTTCAAAAAAAGCAGATGATGCATATATGGAGGCAGTAGAGCCTTTTAGGTATGAAGATGCTGTTGAGTTTAACGGCGCATACCTTTCGGGATATATGGCGGATAAATACGATGTTTCGGCAGAGGAAAGCATAGAGCGAGCAAACGAACGTGTGACAAACTCCACTGTTTCAGTGTTTCGTGAAACTACAGACGGCTATGCGGCGGTTATTCCCGAAAGCACAAAAATTAGTTTTTCAGGCGGTAAAATTAGGTATTCCCTTCTCCCGGTATGGATGCTCAATATTAAATATATGAACAATACATATAAGTTTGCTGTCAACGGACAGACCGGTAAGGTTGTGGGTGAATATCCTATTGATAACAGAAAAAAATGGAGATACTTTGCGAAAATTGCCGGCGTTGCTTATATAGCCGCTGCAGTTATAGCATATTTCTTGCTGCATTAGGGGGGAGCTAAATGAAAAGATTTGTTACAATCATGATTGCCCTTCTCTGCTTTGTATCGGCAATTACCGTATATGCGGATTTTATCAATCCAACGATTACGGATTCGGTCGGATACCTGACAGAGGAACAAAATAAAGAGCTGTCGGCAAGGCTTGATAAAATTCGTAAGCAATATAATTTTGACATCGTATTTGTTTCAGAGGATAGATTATCTGCCTATGACGCGCAGACGTCGGCAGACGACATTTATGATTATAACGGCTACGGCTATGGTGAAAATTATGACGGAATACTCTTTTACATAGCCGACGCCGAAAGAAAATATCATTTTTCCACCTACGGAAGCGGCATGACAATATTTAATGAAAATGGTCTTGCCTATCTTGAAAAAAAGATTGTACCATCTTTAAAGGAAGGAGATTACTACACCGCAGTTAAAACCTATGCCGATTGTGCACAGGAGCTTTTGGAGATGGCGGCACAAGGCAAGCCTTTTAACAAAAGACAGCACAGCACCCAATATATTCTGGGCGTGATTGCCGGAGCTATTCTTCTTCCCCTTCTTCTGGCATATTTTATGATGAAGAAAAAGCTTGCCAAAATGAAAACGGCGGTAAAAGAGGATAACGCCGCAAATTATATGAAGCCGGGCAGTATGACCCTTGATTTTTCAAGAGATATCTTTCTTTACAGCACAGTAACAAAAACGGAAAAAGTAAAGTCAAATTCCGGCAGTCATACTTCCTCCTCAGGCAGAAGTCACGGCGGAAGCGGTGGAAGCTTTTAAAAGCGAAAAGCAATCATAAAATCTGAAAATATTTCAAAGGAGGTATAAACAATGGGATTAGGAGATTTTTTCAAAGATAAATTCGGTAAAAAAGCGTGTGTATTATGCGGAAATGAGTGCGGTATGATGAGTCGTACAAAATTAAGAAGCGGTGATTATCTTTGTGATGATTGCGGCAACAAATGTTCAAGATATGTTCGCTTAAGCGAGTTTACCTTGGATGAAGTAAAGGGACATATTGAATATATGAATCGACAGGACAGACTTTTCGAAGAGGTTTATTCCAAGGAAATAAAGAAACAAACGATTCCCTCTACAATAAAAGAAGAAGGCATTGAATTTTGCGATGCTTTGGGAATGTTCAGAATTGTACGCAAAGACAGATCCGGCAGAGGTAAAATGCACGAGCTTTTCCGCTACGACCAGGTAGCAGGTTATGAGGAATATTCAGAGGAAACTCAGCCAAGCGAACCGGGCAAAGAACCTGAGTTTAAGGAATGCGGTTTCAAAATCAAGCTTTTAGGCGGAAATATGAGCAGAATTGATATGGATGATAAAAAAGGTCTTCGTCCCCATCCGTATATCAAGCGAGAGCTTAAAATCTGTTTTGGCAAAAATGACCGTTCTGATTTAAAATATGCAGGTTATGCAAAAGACAAGTTTGACGCTATCTTTGGTCTTCATGACAACGAAAGCGGCCTGTTTAGTTTCGGCAGAACCAAAGCAGAAAAAAGAGAAGACGCAGCGACAATTGGAATGGCGGCGGCTTTCACCATGGCGATTAAAGGGGCAAAAAACGGAGCCGAGTCTATCACTGAGGAAGAAAAAGCAAAG
>CALVMT010000091.1 GCA_944347775.1 uncultured Clostridia bacterium
ATCAAGCGGCAGAGTGTTAATATTATCGAGCGCAGGCGCTTCTTTCACAGTTGGCTCAAAGAGGTTATCTAACGGTCTCAGCGGAACGTTCATGGCGCTTTTCTTTTTCTCGACCATTCTCTAAAACCTCCTTTGTGAGCTTTTCATATGCGGCGGCAACTTTGCCTTTAGGATCATACGCAAATATGCTTTTGCCGTAGGCTCCGCTTTCTGTCATGCGGATAGATGTGGGGATCTCAGCGTCAAACACTTTAATTTGATTCCCGTAAGCTTCACGAAGCCTTGCGACAAGGTCTTTGGTGAAGTTAGGGCGTTTATCCATCATCGTTACGAGAACGCCTTCTATCTGAAGATTGGGATTTATCTTTCTCTGTACTTTGCCGATTGTCTGAAAAAACATCTGCAATCCTGCCGTGGAAAAATACTGCGGCTGTGTCGGTATCAGCACCGAATCTGCCGCCGCAAGCGCGTTAACAGTAAGAATATTAAGAGAAGGCTGGCAGTCTATAATGATGTAATCATAGTTCATGCGGACAGCGTCAACATACTGCCTTAGCATTGCTTCCCGTCCGTATTCATTGACAAGAGATGCTTCATACCCGGACAACTGAATGTTTGACGGCATAAGGTCAATGCCTTCATCCGTAGTCAATATCCCTTCGGCGGGGTCTATCGGCTCTTCTTTCACAACTTTCATCAGAACATCGGAGATTGTATAGCTCATCTCATCGGGATTTTGAAAGCCTAGGGCCATCGTAAGGTTTGCCTGGGCGTCAAGGTCAATGAGAAGAACATCATTTCTTTCCCGTACTAATCCTGCGCCCAGATTAACTGCGGTCGAGGTCTTGCCCACACCGCCTTTCTGGTTCGCTATTGCGATTACTTTCGTCATGGGGTTTCCTCCGTTTATATAGTGAATGCCTCTTTTGGACTGCTTTTAGGTTTCTTAAAGCACATAACCCGGTTTTCAGGTTCTCCGCATTCTTATGCCGAGCCGCTCAATGCTGTGAAGCGTTCAAAGCGGAAGTATCATTATCTCTCTATGCTGTCACCGCGCCATCCGGAACCACCGGATATTATTGCTCCTGCTGACTGATCGCCGTTCAGCCTGATAGCCGCTTTTCACATAGAGAACGTGTCCTAATTGGCTATGAAGTTGTCAAGGTGTTCGGGCAAAAAAAATACCCTCTACCTTACATGGCGAAAAAACAGGGGGGTGGTTCGGGTAAAATCAAAAAAAGTTAAAAAATTTTTTTGAGATGGTCTTTTATATAATGAACTTCTGATTCTCTAAAAGTTGTTCAATATGTCTATATGAAGCAATACAGCAGGAATAGTTATAATAAAATTGTGGTAAAATGTGGTAAAATCAAAAAAATCAGGGATTTGAGAATTTTTATATGCAATTTATGTGAATATATTTGCATTTGCAGAATCTATAGGTGAAGTGCGATAATTTGAAAGCAAAAAAATAATCCCCGGAAAATTCCTTGATTTTCCGGGGATTTGGCGCGCCTGGCGCGATTCGAACGCGCGGCGTTCCGCTTAGGAGGCGGACCCTCTATCCTGCTGAGGTACAGGCGCATATTCACATTATTCAGTTTGCATTCATTTTTCGCCAACCTTAGGCCATTTTCTTAGGAGGCGGTCGCTCTATCCTGCTGAGCTACGGAAACAGATTTTTTATCATTCTGGAATTAATAAAATAGATAAAAAATATACAATATAGACGGAAAAATATTAATATACGCTAAAATAAAATTCAAGTAAATTTTATTTTATACTTCCTCAAAAGGACTGTCAAGCATTAAGAAAATAAAAAAACTCATAGAATAAATTGAAAGGAGTGCTGAAAATTGGCAGAACAAAAAAAATATTATATTTATCAAGCAGAACGAAAATTTTTATGGCAGGATTTAGCCGAATTATTTGGATATCATGCGTGCGCATTACATCAATTAAATTCAAAAATAGGAAAAATAATTCAAAAAGGTGACAAAATTTTATTTCCGTATAAACGCTGTAATACGGCTTTTTTTTATCGAATGTTTGAAGAACAGTCTTTGATCGGACTATCCAGAGCTTTAGGCATTGATGAAAGTCAAGTGCTGCACATGAACCCGGGAATTAGATATGATCGATTTGTTCAAGGGCAAACAATATTATTGCCAATTAATAGAAAAGATTATAATAATGCACAGATTAAAGAAGAAAAAGTAGGTAAAGAAACTTTAGGCGAACGACTGTTTAAAGCAAAATTAACAATAGAATTGCTGGAATTGTTTAATACGGGGAAAAATATAATGCAGATGCAACCGGGGCAAACTTATTTTAGAATTTATTGGGATGAGGAAACTAAAACTTGAAGAAAAAACAATAAAAAATAAAGATTTATTCAAATAATCAAAAAGAAAAAACACGTAATTCGCTTTTTTTCTTTTCTGCACTATATTATAATAAAAATAAGATAAACTTTAGGAGAACTCACTTGGATTTAGAGATATTTGAATGCATTTCGGAAATTTTGGAAGAATATGAAAGCAAAAAAGATATTTATAAGTTGATCGCAGAAGAGGTAAAAGATTTTTTTGAAAAAAGTGTTTTTTCTGAAAGTAAACACGAACTTTCACTAATCTACCGAATAAAAACTGCAGAAAGTATACGCGAAAAATTAATACGTAACAACTATGAAATGCATAAAAATCAAGCAGAAAAATTATTGTCTCGGATGCAAGATATTATAGGGTTACGTATTGAATGTAAATTTATTGAGGAAGAAAAGTATGCCTATGTTTTATTAAAAGAGCTTTTTAATAAGACTGAGGATCAAGTTTATTATTATATGCCTTCGATGCCGAGAATTCGATTAAAATTGTCGGAGAAACAACCGCAGAAGCAAAAAAATGGATTTGAAATTTATAAAATTGATGGTTATTTTACATTAGGTAAGGAAGCAGTTAGTTTTGAATTGCAAATAAAGGCTTTGGTTAACTCATTTTGGAGTGAGATAGAACATAGAGTCGTCTATAAAAATAGAGATTATATGCTTTCAGATACTTTTGTAACAGATTTGTTTACTTCCATTAAGGAAAGTTTAAATACTTTGGATAGCCAATTATATCTGTTATATAAAAGATTTCGCCAGGATTCTACATTAAGAGACAAAGCGTTAGTCGAAAAACAAAGGGAACGATCAGTAGAAATATTTATAGCCAATATGGTATACGAAACTTTTGATCGGTTAATTCTTGCACAATTGGGTTTTTCAGTCGATTTTAAAGATAGTTGTGATGCGATTATCCGCTATTTTATGGAGAGAGAACACGCAAGTGAAATGGAAGATTACGGTCGTATGATGATGCATATCTTTAATCGGTTGGATCAGGCGGAAGAAAAATTACAGCTGGCGGAGCAGATTACTTTTAAACGCAAAAGAAATTACCCTGATAAATTTACTCAGCAATTGGGAGAACTGATTGAACAGATGATTAATCGGAATTTTCGGTGGCATTTGTACTTTGCGATATTGTTTGCTATGGAAGATAAGCCCAAAGAGCAGGCACTTGAAGATTTTGTTGTATTTTATAAAAACGCTATTTTAGAAAATCGTATGCTTTTGCATCTGGAAAAAATAGATACAAAAGAAGAAAAGAAAATATTTGCTGATATTCTTGGTAAGATTATTGAGGTTCTGCAGCAAAAAAAAGAAATAGAATATTTGTGCGCCGGTGGAATGAAAAAAATTCATAAAGCTTTAAACTATATATTGCCGGCCATTCGTGAAAATTTGATACAAGGGTTAAGTTGGGAGTCTTGTCGTGCTGTGCATGAGCAAAAACTTGAAGAAAAAGTGCGCAGTTAAGTCGGAGGCATGTAAGTAAGGTATAATCTCCTTCGGATAAAGAGTTTTATGTTTCTTTGTATAATTCATATGATTTAACTAAAAATAAATCAGGGAAACCTTTTTTTTGCCCGTGCATATTGTACAGTGAGTAAAAGGCAGATTAAGGAGGACGCTGATTGGAATATATTATAGGTATCAGTTGCGCAAAGTTTGCTTTGCGCCCTTTAATAGAAAATAGAATATTGCAGCAGAGTATATTAAATGAGAGTATGCAAATAAAAAAAGATGCGGGAAACTATATATGGATGGAGTTATATGGCCATGCACAGGTTCTTGCGTTGGCGGAAATTCTCTCTGATATTATTATAGAAACAGTTCAAATTAAGTTTTTGATGAAAGAAATCATTTTGAATTATGAAATTACATCAGAAAAGGAACAATACGAACTTTTAATCGAAACAGTAAAGCGCCTTTGGAAAAAGGAAGGGAAAAAAGGTATAGAAAAGCAAAAAGCAGAGATTAGTAGACGTATAGCAAAATATATGTTGGAAGAGAGCGATCTGCTTTCGTTAGACGGAATAATGTACTTTCGTATGCAGGATTATCTTCAATATTGGTTAGATACACTTGAACAGGTGGTCCAGGAAGCTTTTTTGCGAAAGGAGCAAAAAGAATTTATTAAATTACTTCGGTACCTCGTTGGTATGAAAGATCCGGGAATAGACTATGTTTACATTGCTTTAGAAGGAAATGAATATGTGGTAAAAGATAAGGCAAAACATATTTTGGTTTTTGAAGATTATTTATGGGAAGAAGATTCAACCAAAGAAGATCGACTGATTTCTAGATTGATTGCACTTTCTCCGGAGGTTATTTGTCTTGATGAGGTGAGTGATATGCTACTAGTGCAACTAGTTCGTGAAATTTTTGTAGGTAGAGTACGCAGGAAGGAAGAACAATTAAATCGAAATTAATTTTGATAAGGTAAAAATCATGCCAATGAAAAAACTAACGATGTTTATCTTGAAAGATTGCCCATATTGTAAACAGGCGTTTGCCATACATCAGCGCCTATACATGCAAAACCCTGACTTTAGGAAAATTGATATAGAAATAATTGAAGAAAACCAGCAAAAAGATATTGCAGAGCAATATGCATATTATTATGTACCATGTTATTTTCTTGGAAAGAGAAAGCTTTTTGAAGGTATTCCAACGATGGAGGCTATCCGTAAAGTGATGGAGCAAGCTTTACGTTAAATCATTGCCTTGAAAAGCAATAGAGGCAATGCTACAATAAATGAAAAAAGAATTTGAAATGCAAAAGATAAATGTATAGGAGGAATCATGCTGACAATAAAAGAATTGTTTAGGAACGGGAAAGACTATGCCGGTCAGGATATTGAAGTATGCGGCTGGGTACGTACGATTCGCGATAGTAAAGCACTAGGATTTATCGAATTGAATGATGGAACATTCTTTAGAAATATGCAAATTGTGTTTGAAGACGGTTGCGTTGAAAACTTTAAAGAAGTTTGTAAAATTGGAGTGGGAAGCGGTATTACCTGCACGGGTGAATTAGTCTTGACGCCGGAAGCAAAACAACCTTTTGAAATTCATGCAAAACGAATTTTTGTTGAAGGTATTTGCCCACCTGATTATCCGCTTCAGAAAAAAAGACATTCAAACGAATTTCTTCGTACAATAGCTCATTTGCGGCCAAGGACAAATACGTTTTCAGCAGTATTTCGTGTGCGTTCGGCAGTTTCGTTTGCAATCCACCAATTTTTTCAAGAACGTGGTTTTATCTATGTACATACACCGGTTATTACTACAAGTGATTGCGAGGGCGCAGGGCAAATGTTTCATGTAACCACGCTGGATATGGAAAATCCGCCTCGGACAAAAGAAGGGAAAATAGATCAAAGCAAAGATTTCTTTGGGAAACCGGCTAATTTAACTGTTTCTGGGCAATTGGAAGCGGAGGCTTATGCATTGGCATTTAAAAAGGTTTATACTTTTGGCCCGACGTTTCGTGCGGAAAATAGTAACACGCCGCGTCATGCTTCGGAGTTTTGGATGATTGAACCAGAGATTGCTTTTGCGGAATTGCAAGATAATATGGAATTGGCAGAACAAATGGTAAAATATATTATCAATTATGTTTTGGATAATTATCCTGAAGAGATGGGATTTTTTAACCAATTTATTGATAAAGGCCTGCTAGATCGCCTGCAAAATATTTTAGATTCCGAGTTTGCACGCATTACTTATACAGAAGCAGTAGATATTTTGTTAAAGTCCGGCCAGAAATTTGAATATCCGGTAAAGTGGGGAATTGATCTGCAAAGTGAGCATGAGCGTTATATTACGGAGAAAGTTTTTGGAAAACCGGTTTTTGTTACGGGATATCCGAAAGAAATTAAGGCGTTTTATATGCGATTAAACGATGATTCGCGTACTGTTGCGGCGATGGATCTTTTAGTTCCTGGAGTTGGAGAAATTATTGGAGGAAGTCAGAGAGAGGAGCGTCAAGAGGTTCTTGAACAGCGTATTCTGGAAACAGGTATGCAACCTGAGGATTATCGTTGGTACATAGAGCTAAGAAAATTTGGCGGCGTCAAACATGCCGGATATGGTTTGGGCCTTGAACGCATGATTATGTATTTAACGGGGATGAGTAATATTCGTGATGTTTTGCCGTTTCCGAGAGTACCTAAATGGGCGGAATTTTAATAAAAAAAGCAAAGTGCAAAAAATGTGCTTTGCTTTTTTATTAGGGAGAATCCTATTTTTACGAGGATACTTCTTGTTTTTCTGTATGTAGTGTAAGGACAAGAATTTCAGGGCGATTAAATAGCCGAAAAGGAAAGGAACTATTGCCAAGACCGCGTGTAATAGCCAAAGAAAAGTGTGAGAAATGATGAAGGCCCGCAGTGTATTTAGGAAATAAGCCCTGCCCGGGGGCAAAAAGACCGCCCACTCCAGGTAGGCGAAATTGACCGCCATGTGCATGACCGGATAAAACAACTTGTATATTTGATTGATTGTAAAGGTCAATTAACTCCGGACGATGACTTAAAAGAATTTTAAAACCCGAAGTAGAAGCACTAAGCGCATTTAGGGCTTGGCGTAAAACAAAAATACGTTCTGCTTTTTTTCGACCTGAATAAAAGTCCATATCATCTAAACCAAGTAAGGTTAACTTACTACCATGGCGTGAAAGAGTGAACTTGTTATTACGCAATATATAGACTCCGAGATTTTGCAGCCGGAGAATAAGAGTATCAAAATGCGGATTTTTGGCTTCGTTATTTCCAGGTACGTAATAAACTGGCGCATATTTAAGACAACCTTGCATGAGAGTTATTGCGTTTTGCATATTGTTTGATGAAGTGCGCCCATCTATAAGGTCTCCACAAAATAGAATCGCATCAGGACGTTCTAATTGCAGAACGTCGAAAATGGGTTTTTGATGAGGGAAAAAACATTTATTATGTAAATCCGATAGGCATATCATACGAAATCCATGAAAAGCTTCAGGCAATTTTGAACTTTTAAACTTTACTCGTTTAACACTTATCCAATTATTTTGAAAATATAAAAATACTCCCAGTATACAACATAATAATATAACAGCAGAAATAATATATGCCACGATTTATAACTCCTTTATGTAAGTATATCATTTTGCTTTAAAGAATAGAAAAAGATAAGAAATTATTTACATAAAAATAAAAAATAGAATAAAAACAATCTGATAATAAATTAAATTGATGTTTCTTTCTAATTTCTAACTTGATTTATAATTAAAGTTATTGTAAAAATGACAATAAAAAAACCTTTCGGCAAATATAAAGTATTTTCGATATTGTAAAAATAAGATGTCGGAAGTTTGCCGAAAGGAAAATCTATAAAATAGTACACAATAAAATTAAAGAATAAAAACTAATTTGTTGCTAACAATTTAGTTTTGCATTTATTTTCTTTCTTAATCAAAAAGATGGAGAAAATCAAGAGTTGCAAAATAATCTTTTGGTGTTTCTGCACGGCGGATGAGTTTAAAGGATCCGTCCTCCTGCAATAAAATTTCCGCAGAACGCAATTTTCCATTATAATTATATCCCATGGAGAAACCATGCGCACCAGTGTCATGAATATAAATAAGATCGCCAATTTGAATTTCGGGCAGCATACGGTCAATTGCGAATTTATCGTTATTTTCGCATAATCCTCCCGTAACATCATAAAGATGATCACTAGGCGCATTTTCTTTGCCTAATACGGTAATATGATGATATGCTTTATATATTGCAGGGCGCATTAAGTTGGCCGCACATGCATCCAAACCGATATAGTCTTTGTAGATTTTCTTTTCATGAATAGCAGTAGCAATAAGTGCACCGTGAGGGCCTGTCATATAACGGCCAAGCTCTGTATAAATGGAAAGTTCCATGCCGGAAGGGCAAATTACTTTTTGATACGCAGCTTCTACTTTTTTCCCAATTGCAAAGATATCATTTGGGACATCTTCAGGACGGTATGGAATGCCAATGCCGCCGGAAAGGTTAAGAAAAGCAATATGTGCACCTGTTTGCTTATGGATATCGACGGCTAAATGAAAAAGCAATTCCGCTAATGTAGGATAATAGTCATTTGTTAAAGTATTGCTTGCTAGAAAAGAATGAATGCCAAAGTGTTTTACACCCAGAGAAAGCATTTTTTTAATCGCTTTGATGATCTGTTCTTTTGTCATTCCATATTTAGCTTCCTGAGGGTGATCCATAATAGCGTTCCCGATAGAAAAACTTCCACCCGGATTAAATCGCAGAGACATTGTTTCGGGCAATGGAAAAAGTTTAGAAACAGAATCGACATCCGAATAATCATCTAGATTAATAATGGCATGAATTTTATGTGCAAGCATATAGTCTTCACGAGGCGTAGCATTAGAAGAAAACATTACTTCGTTTCCACTAAAACCTAAAGCTTCGGCCAACATTAGTTCTGTATAGGAAGAGCAGTCAATTCCGCATCCTTCTTCGCGTAAAATATTAAGTAGAACGGGATTAGGTGCCGCTTTAACCGCGTAATATTCTTTAAATCCGGGATTCCACGAAAATGCTTGATATAAATCCCTTGCAGTTTTGCGAATGCCTGCTTCATTATAAATATGAAATGGCGTAGGATATTGTGCAGCGATTTGACGGGCTTTCTCCAGAGAGATAAATGGGGACTTCATCAAATTTATTCCTCCTAAGATATAGTGATTAAGATGTATAGATTGTTAAAAATAATAAACTGAATTAACTATAAATGGTTAAAGATAACCATGTCAAGAAGAAATTGCAATACGTAGAAAAAGTTAATTAAAATATAAAAAACATGCTTGCAATTTATTTGCCTTAACTTAATCTTATATCCAAGAAACATGTTATAATCAAAAACGGAGGGATGAATTAATGGATGTACATTTGTATTGGACAAAGGTAAATGAGTTGCCACTAATGGTTATTCAGGATCAAATAAACAAGATCCCAAAAGAAAAGCAAGAAAGAATATCCCGTATGACTAACCCGAAGCGAATAAACGCCAGTCTATGTGCTGAATGGTTATTGCGTTACGGGATAAAAGAACAATACGGGAAAATACCGGATATCAGTCTACGCAAAGTTTCTTTAAAAGGGAAGCCTTACTATGCTGATGGGAGGATTTTTTTTAGCTTAAGTCATTCGGGCGATTATGCTTTGGCCGCTGTTGCTGATCAGCCTGTAGGAGCAGATATTCAGTTGGAAAAGGATGCGGATTATTTAGCTATTGCAAAAAAAATATATGCTTTGGAAGAGCAATTCGCGTTACATAAAGAAAAAAAGGAAAAAAGAAAACAGCTTTTTTATCAAATTTGGGTATGTAGAGAAAGCGCAGGAAAACGTGAGGGGATGGGGATAAAATCAACGCTCCCGTCTTGTGTTTTAAATGGAAAAATACGAATTCCCCAATATTTTTTTTATCGACAAGAAAATATTTATATCGGAGCATACGGAGGAGATCAAGCGGTGTATTATCTGCACTATGTTGACCCTGTAAAATTTGGTGAATAAAAAAGAGTTTTGTAAAATCTATGTAAAATACTACACAGATTATGAGTTTCTAAACGGCTAATTGTTGTCTTTTTGTAAAGAATATGTTAGGATTATATCAACGACAGGTAAAAGTGAGATGAAAGGATGAAAGTATAATGACGCTTACTTTCAGTGAATTTGTTTCAGGATTTTTTTCAAATCCTGCACTTGCAATTACAGCATTATTGACTATTGGAGTAATTATTGTAAACGGTTGGACGGACGCACCTAACGCAATTGCAACATGTGTGGCGACAAGAGCAATGAGTCCTAAGGCGGCAGTAGTTATGGCGGCGCTTGGGAATTTCCTTGGTGTTTTTGTGATGACAAAGATCAATAATACTGTAGCAATGACTATTTATAATATGGTAGATTTCGGGGGTGACGCGCATGAAGCAATGATTGCTTTATGTGCGGCTTTATTTGCAATTGTAACTTGGGCTACGGCAGCATGGGTTTTTGGGATTCCCACAAGCGAAAGTCATGCATTAATTGCAGGTTTATCGGGTGCGGCAATAGCCTTACATAGCAGCTTAAGTGGTATTAATGGTGCTGAATGGGTCAAAGTAATCTATGGAATAATCTTATCCTCAGCATTGGGCTTTGGCCTAGGTTGGTTAATTGCGAAAGTTACACAGATTATATGTAAAAACAAGGATCGCCGAAAAACAAACAAGTTTTTTAGGATGGCGGAAATAACAGGTGGTGCTGCGTCTGCGTTTATGCATGGAGCTCAAGACGGTCAAAAATTCATGAGTATCTTTTTATTGGGAATGTGTTTGGTTAAGGGTCAGGGAGATGTAACAGAGTTTGAAATTCCTACTTGGTTGATGATTATGTGTTCTGTAGTCATGGGATTGGGTACATCTATGGGAGGCTATAAAATTATTAAGTCCGTTGGTATGGACATGGTAAAGCTGGAGCTTTACCAGGGTTTTTCAGCGGATTTTGCATCAGTTACTTGTATGTTGGTAGCTTCTTTAACCGGTATGCCTGTTAGCACAACGCATACCAAAACAACGGCGGTAATGGGTGTCGGTGCGGCAAAACGCTTTAGTTCAGTTAATTGGGACGTAGTCAAAGAAATGGCTTTGGCGTGGGTTTTGACCTTCCCGGGATGTGGTTTGGTCGGATATCTGATGGCAAAATTATTTATGTTTATATTCTAAAGAAAAAAGAAAGGACTCTTTGATATGGCAAGAAAGTCGGGTTTTAACTATTTCCATTCGTTTATTTCTATGGCAAATTATGCTTATGAAGCAGCAAAGTATTTAGATAATATTGTAAAGGTATTTGATCCAGCCTCTATGGTTTTATTGGAAAAGGTACAGGGCATACATGAGATTGAACATAAAGCGGATGATGAACGTCACGAAGTGATTACCCATTTGACTACCGAGTTTATGACTCCGATTGAACGTGAAGATATTATGGAGATGGTTCAGAAGTTGGACAATGTAGTTGACCATATTGACGATGTTATGCGTGCTGTCTATATGTTTAATATCAGGACTCTCTCTCCTTCCATCATCTCTTTTGGAGAACTGATTGTTCGTTGTACAGAAGCGTTAAAGACAACGATGGAGAAGTTTGAAAATTTTCGTAAATCTCGAACTATAAAAGAATATATTGTTAAAGTAAATGAAATTGAAGATGAAGGAGATGTACTCCATTTAAATTCTATCCATGAGCTGTTTAGTTCGGATATATCTGCAATCGATGTAATTCGCCAAAATAAATTATTAGATGACATGGAAAATTGTCTGGATGCATGTGAAGAAGTTGTAGACACCGTTGAACGAATTATGATGAAAAACTCTTGAATAATTAAACAAAAAAGCCAGCCAAAAATGGCTGGCTTTTTTGTTTTCAAAACATTTATTCCGTTCTGCTGTATCTTTTTAAAGAAGATAACTGGTGATAAAGTATACGTTTTCCAGTAGAGATCAACGCGCGCAGGTTTGCATCACGGCAGTAAGCAATAAGGTTAATTAGGTTTGGGACTACCAGGCAAATACCTGCTTTGAGCAAGAGGGCCCCAATACCGTATAATGGAAGGAAAGAACATATCCAATAAGTAATATTTAATTGAAAGGCAAGTACAATAATATTTTTAAAAAACATGCGATAATAAAACCAGGGTGAAGAGACAAAAGCATATTTACAGGTTACAAAAACTTCAATTGTATAGCAGATCAGTAATGTAGTAAGAATCGTACTGATCATAATACCGGCAAATCCAATTGTTTTTACTAAGGTAATCGAAAGAATTAAATTAGCTGCAGCCTCAAAAATAGGTTTGTAACGATCAGGTCGAAAAATTCCGCATGTCTCTTTAACTGTTGAAAAAGAAACTCGCATGCCACGAATATAAAAATCAAGGCATATTAATAAAACCAATGGCATACTGAATAAATACTCCTCACCAAAAGCAAACTCAATAAATGGGTTAAAAAGGCAAAGTAGGCATGTCGTGCAAAATGAATTAATGAGATGCAATAAAAGGTTAAATTTTTTAAAAAGAATGATACGATTTTTTGGCGTTTCACTGGCATTATAAATTCCAATACTTGCCTTCATTCCTTCTACTATACTGTTGGTTAGCTGTTGAAGATTTGTTGTAACCATTGTATAGTTAGAATATAGTCCGGTAGTAGCCAAGTTGATAAAAGCAGAAATAATTAGGTTATCTGTTTGGTAGACAGCAATACTACCTATTTTATGAATAACTAAAGATTTTGTATTGTTTTTTAAAAGTTGCTTTGTTTGTGTATCTGCTGTAAGTTTTCGATATTTTTTTAAATAAGGATAATTTTTATCTACTATTTTTGAAATGACAAGATTTTCTAAAAAGCCAAAAGAAATAATAGCGATAAGGTATACATAATAATTACTGGTTAAAACCAATCCAATAATCTGGGAAACAGCCAGAAGGACTTTAAATATCATGGTAACAATTGATATTTTAAAGTTCTTTTGATCTGCAAATAACAAAGAACGCTTATACGCAAATAAATAGGAAAGTGCCGAGTTTAAGACAAATAATAAATAGATAATATGTATATTCGGAATATTTTCAGGCAGATCATTAATAATATATTTAATAAAAGGAAGTAAAATTAATCCCAATATTGCAACAACGCCAAACATCACATGATATATTTTGGCGTATAGATTCATTAAAGAAGCTATTTCTTTTTCATTTTGTTCGGCTAAAGGTTTATAAAGCGCATAGATCGCAGCAGTGCCAAAACCAAGTTCGGTAAGCGAAAGAATGGAGATGACATTGGAAAATAATCCATTTAAACCAAGATATTCTTCATTTAAATAGCGCAAAAAAATGGAACGTGTAAAAAAACTAATTAATATAATGATAATTTGCGATACAATGCCAAATATAGAATTGCGAATACTATTTTGAGTTTTATTCTTGGTATTTATCATAGCGTTTCCTCTTGACGAATATTACTTTCTAGAGAACCATAAATATAAAAGCCAAGCTGTAAAATGATTTATAGTTAAAAGAAAAAATCCTTTTAAGCCTGTTTTATAAAAATATGGATTTTGATATGGTTTAGAAAAATTTTCGTGAACCATTTTTTTTGCATGACGATAAGCTTTCCAGAAGATATTATGATTCTTAATCTGCGCAGCTGCTTTTAAAAAAGTAGCATATAAATAACGGGTGCAACTATATTGTAACTCTAAATAATATTCTTTAAAGATTTTATTTTTTTTATAATCTTCCAGAATTGTTGTCCAGATTTTTAAATAATCAAATACTCGATGATCAAAAGTAGATGTAATCGTACCTTCATGTTGTACATACTGATAAAAAGGCTGGCGGAGTACTCCAATAGAATGTATTCTAGGGAACAGACGATAAAGAAATTCCACATCTTCAAACCAAACAGCAGTTTGGAAGTGCAATCCTTCATCAAATAGATGACGGTGATATAATTTGTTCCATACTACGGGATAAATGGAAACCAGACTTTTTTTTATTTCGCTTTGCGTATGCAGATCATAATAAAAATGGGAAGAAAGAGGTTTTATACTTCCGTCTGCAAAAATATAGTTCAGATCGCAGACTACAATATCAAAACCTCCCTCATCCGCCTTTGCAAGCATGGCAGAGTACATGCCTTTTTCTAAAAAGTCATCACTATCAACAAAAGAAATATATTCACCCTGTGCATGAGCAAGCCCAAAATTGCGGGTATCGCTAGGACCGCCGTTTGGCTTTTGAAAAATTCGGATTTGTTTAGGGTATGCCTCTGCGTATTGTTGCATAATTGCATATGAGTGGTCCGAACTACCGTCATCAATCACTAAAATTTCCATATCCGAAATATTTTGTGCAAGAATACTATCAAGGCACTTGGCAAGATATTGCTCTACTTGATAAACAGGAACAATTACACTAAGCTTTTTCATGATTAATATTTATATCTCCAAACTCTAATGACTGCCTTTACACTTAGCTAAAAATTTGGCTAAGCGGAAATGGCCATTTTTAAGCAGACGGCAATAAAACCGGAATAGAAAAGGGCGCATTCTATAATAGCTATTGTTTTGCCAATTAGGGTACAATACTTCCAAAGCGCGGATACAAGAATGAATTTCATCAAACTTATCAAATAAAAGAAAACGGAAAGAGGCGTAATAACAAAGTTGAAATAACATCAAATATTCCAGTTCCTCTTCAAATCCTTTATTGTGTAATAAGGCATAAATATTTTGACAAGCAGGAATAATTTGAAGGAAGCGTTCGGAATAACGAAAAGATGATGTAATTGAATTTTTGTGTTGGCGGTAACAATAAGCTTCAATAGGATATAATTTAATTTTATCGGTCAACATGGAAAAAGCTGGAATAACCGCTAAGTCCTCATACCATATTCCAACAGGGAAACGAAGACCTGAGTCTTTCCATAACTTGGTCTTAAAAATTCGGCCACAAGGTGTACAATGTGATAGAATAGCTGTTTTTACATTATATTCATGTAAAAATGATGGCAAAGAAGGACGATATTCTTTACGGCCGTCTGGATATACCCAAACCTCTTCAAATACGCCAATATCCATTTTATCTTTTTGCATGGATAAAAGAATTTTTTGGTAAGCGCCTTCAACTAAATAATCGTCACTGTCAACAAAAGCAAGATATTCTTTAGTACAATATTCTAATCCGCGATTACGGGCAGCGCTTTGCCCCAAATTTTGTTGTGTGACGGAACAAAAAATTTTTGGGTATAATTCAACATATCGATCAATAATTTCTTGAGAATGATCAGTAGAACCGTCATTAACTAAAATGACTTCCAAATCATCTATATTTTGATGCAATAAAGAATCGAGGCATTCTTCCAAATATGCTTCCACATTATATACGGGAACGACAATACTCAAACTAGTCATTTTTTGCCTCCTTTGCTTGAAGTTGTAAAAAAAGATGACGCCATTGTTTGACAATCAAATCGGTATGAAATTGTACTGCAAATTCTTTTGCTTCTTTTCCAAGTTGCTTACGTAACGCTTCTTCCTGCATTAATTGCCCTAAATCATGAACATAGGAATTCTGGTCGCCGTATGGAAGTAATTTTCCGGTATGCGGTTGAATAATTTCTGCAGCAGATTCACCGTAATCAAAGGCAATAACGGGTAAACCGCATTCATATGCTTCTAAAACGACTAAAGGTAAACCCTCAAAATCCGAAGTCATCATAAAAAGACTGTGCTGCAACATTATTTCTTTTGGTGTTGTCGTACTTCCGCAAAGTGAAATTTGCGGATCTTGCAAAACCTTTTGTTCTATATCAGGATCAAGTGTGCCTATACCATAAAGATTTAAGTGCCAATCCCATAAAGAATAGGCAGCGACAGTTTTTTGAAAAAGCGAAACGATCAGATCCAAGCGCTTTTGTTCACAGAAGCGCCCAAGAAACAATACCTTTTTTTGTGAAAGATCAGCAACGGTTTTACTGGTAAACGCAATTGGATTATAAATAAAATCACTGTTAGATAATCCAAACTTTTTTGCTGCCTCACAAGAAGCACGGGTAAGCCAAATAAATTTACCGAGGCGATCCTTATAGCGCAAAAAGAATTTTCGATAACTACGAAAAAGTAAAACATGCTCAAACGTGTTATGAAAATGATTAATGGATCGACTGAGCAATTTTTTGGGTATACAATCTAGTAGTTCATAATGCGAACAGATAATGATATCCGGGTTAATTGAAGTAAGAAGTTTTGTACATTTTCGAAAGTCTTTCCGCAGTCCAATATCATAAAAAAACCTTTTAGCGATAATAGAAGCTCCGGAAAAAATTTTCCCTTTGCGAAAAGCATTTGCGGCGCTTATTAGGCGAGGTGTATCCCAGATTGCTTTATGGTTAATTAATATATTCTTCGCATTTTTCGGATAGGTAATTTCGGAGTGAACCACTCCACGGCGCAAAGATACATAATAAACCTCATCGCCATTTTCAAGAAATGCCTGACCTAAAGTTTTGTTAACAATAATGATTCCGCCTTGCGTATCAATTGTATTTTGAAGAAAAACAATTTTCATAAAATCTCTCCACAATTTTTACTGTTTTTTACATTAGTCAATATTTTTGCTGCATAAGCTCCCATAAAAAACATGTTGATTAAAATACCAAAGACATGTCCGGCAAAAAAAGCGACAAAAAGCATACAACCTAACGCCATCAAAATCGCACAATTTTCCAAAGTGAGTAATTGTTTTGGATAAAGAAGCATTCGTATCCCGCCGAGGAAAAGTGCATAGATAAAAGGCCCCATTAGTATCAATACGCCTAAAATACCAAAAATATAGTATTGATATACATAATCTCGTTCTGTATAAGGAATATTTGTAGTATATCCAAAACCTAAAAAAGTATCTGCTGTGCGATCATTACGCTCTTTAATGCGTTGAAGTATTTCAATTTTAAAGGAACGTTGGTCGATATTCAGATAACGATCCCGTGATAATACATTTTTCCAAAACTCAACGTCTCCGGAAACAGGGTATATTTTCAAATAATCCGACTGTATATAGTAGTTAAATGCATATTGTTCAAGATACTCTTCAAGAGAAAGAGCTTCATATTCACCGGAAGAATTTTCAATTTCTTCTTTATCTATTTCAGCTTCCGGCCGATCAGACAAATCCGTTTCACTGTTTCTTCGTTTATTGAACTGCCCCGGAGAATAATAGCTTAATATCCCAGCAAAAATAGCAATGGCCAGTAAAATTGGCAAGACACGCAAACGCGGGATTTTTTCTAATTTGCAAAGATGCAAGAACAAAGCAAGAAATAACATTGCTCCGAGAGCTAATAAAAATCCCCAAGAAGCGGTACGAGAACCTAACATAATCATTGAAAGTCCTTGCAAAGCAACGAGCAGGCAGTTCGACCATGACGGTTTTTTAAAAGCACATAAAATCGTAAATGGACATAAAGAAAATAAAAGAGCGCCGATTTGATTTGCTGATTCAAACCAACCTTTAGATGTATAAGCTTCAATCTCTATTTCTATCATATCAATAGATAAAGAAGGCCAGGAAAAAATACTACCGGCAATCTGTTTTTTTTCGGTACTATAAGCAACTAATGAAATACCAAGAAGATTTGTGACAACAATGATGCCCGAAATAATGCAGACAATAATTTTCATTGTACGGAAAAATAATGCATCGGACACACCGTTTTGAAAAATCAGAATAGACAGCAGAATAGGGCATAAATATGCGCGAAAAATATAGTAAATCTCTACTACAATATTGATATCTGAAGCAGAATAAATTGTCTGATCAAATTGAAGCATATTAAGACAGTGTAATATCAAATAACATGCGGTAATTAAGAGATAAAAAAGATAGGGCAGTACTTTTTTTGCAGTTTTGTTTTGAAATATTTGTATAGATGAAGCAATAAGAAGAAAAAATAAAAAAAGCAAAATAAAAATTTCTTCTATAGCAAAAGGCCCGATTGAAAGAGTATCCCCCAAAAAGGTTCGATAAATATCAATTAATGGCTGCATAATAAGGAAGATCATAAATAAAATATCCAACCGAATGCGTGAAGAAAAAATTCGATTTGTTTGTTGTTCCATTATTTTGATCTCCTTAATATCTTTTTTAAATTCTGCATAGTGCGTATTATGCGATACTGTTTGTGATAAAAAAGCAAACACAGAAATTTTTGTTTGCGCGAAGCGTATTTTTTAACATATAGGTTTTTACGCCAGCGCGGAAAATATTGGCGCATGGTATCTGCAATTTTATTAAGACCTTCCGTATGAAAAACCTGATAAAACCGCAAAGAAGTTTCGTAAAGGAAATGAGAAAAGAATAAATATTCTGTTTCCTGTGGAAAGGCCGGATATAGATTTTGATAAATTAAAGCGATAGCTTTCCACATATCGTACCATTTAGGGCGAAAATCTGAATGACGCATTGTAGAATTATCAGATTGGAAATAAAAATAAGCGGGCTGCTTAATATAGTAAATTCGCTTTGCATATAGAGCAAATTGTGGAAATAAAGCAAAATCCTCATACCAAATTTTTTCCGGAAAAGCAAGACCATGTTTTTGCCACATATCCAGACGAAAGATCTTGTTACAGGGAGAAGGAGAAGAAAGAAGATATTCTTCTGCAGTCAAAAATCGAGGTGAAGAAATCTGTGGCATTGATTGGAAAGCTTGTAGTCTGGAACCATAATCGGTGAACCAATCAAAAAGCAAAATGTCACAATGATGTTGGTCGGCAAGAGCAATTAATGAAGAGTAGCAATTCTTTTCAACGTAATCATCACTGTCAACAAAAGTAATATACTCACCTAAAGCTGCTTGTACACCAAGATTACGGGCTGCTCCTTGCCCGCTGTTTGGTTGACTAAACAAACGGATCCGATCAGGATACTTCGCTTGATAAGTTTGCATAATTTCATATGAACGATCGGTACTGCCATCATTAATTAAAAGGATTTCATAAGACGGAAGATTCTGTGCCAGTAAACTGTCAATACAACGGTTAAGATACTTTTCAACGTTATATACTGGAACGATAATGCTTAACTTCATGAATGCTCCTTATAAAATAAAATCTATTTCAACTTTTCTGCAGTAGGTTTTTGCTTAAAATATTAAATTTATTTTTGACTTAAGTGTTTTTAAAACAACTATCAATTAAATTTTGATTTGTTGAAATAAATTTGTACCTTTTATAGTAGAAAAAATAGTTTATTTTTGTTAAAAATATATTTTATTTAATAATTTGTGCAAAATTTCAACTCATTATAACATATTTCCCCAAAAAGTCAACGAAAGCCGTCGACTGGGAGAAATCCAGAAATTGACCTAAAATTAAAGATATGTTAAAATAAAATAAATGGAGGTATTCTGCGCATAAGTAAAAACAAAAAAATGGCGCAGATTTTTATTTTAATGGCAGAATCCAATCCCTTAATTAGTATTATTGTACCGGCGTATAATGCAGAAGCATATTTGCCGGAAACTTTGGATAGTATTTTTTTACAAGAGGTTTCTTTTCCTTTAGAAGTAATTGTAATCAATGATGGCTCAACTGATTCAACGCTTTCCTTACTCCAGAAGTATAAATTGGAATATCAAAATCTTACTGTAATCACTACCGAAAATAAAGGACCAGCTAATGCGCGCAATGAAGGCATACAGGCTGCATTGGGAAAATATTTGATGTTTGTAGATAGTGATGACGCCCTAAAAAAACCATCATTGGAAGAACTAGCTCAATTTCTGAAACAAAGAGAGATAGATCTGGTTATTTTTGGGTTTCAGATTTTTAATCAACAGAGTCAAAAAGAATTTTCTTATATTTACGAATCGGTCTATCTTGATTCACCTGAAATGATAGGTGAACATCTGCTTTTACTTTATCAAAAAAATATGTTGAATCAGATTTGGAATAAAGTATATCGGCGAGAGATGATTATAAAAAACAAAATTTCTTTTTTGCCCTTTCATTATGGGGAAGATCGCCTATTTGTTTTTGAGGTGTTAAAGCATGCAAGGAGTATTCAAGTGCTTAATAACGCCTACTATTATTATTACATGCGAAATAATGATAGTTTGGTGAATAAATATTACGAAGATAAATTTAAAGTTTGTTGTCTGATTGACCAGAGAATTATTGATTTAGCAAAACAGTATCAGGCAATAAATGTGGAAAAAATGGAAATACTAAATTATATGTATGTTAAGAGCGTAATATCCTGTACAACGAACCTGCATAGCAGGACGTGCCCACTTTTGCATAGGCAAAAAAGAAAAGTTCTAAAAGAAATTATTAATTATCCACGAGTTATTCAAGCTCTTGAAGATCTTCCAAAACAAGCGGATCGGAAATTTTTGTTGCTAGCCAAGGTGCTTTCTTTGCAAAGCGTGACTATTCTTTACTTTGTTACTTTTTGGGCGACTAAAATAATGAAAATTGCACCAACTGCTTTTATGAAAGCGAAACATGCGGAAAATCTGATTAAGGAATCTGATGAAAATAAGTAGCGGTTCATGTTACTTTTCAAGGTATAGAAGAACCAAGAACGGAAAATTTCCGTTCTTGGTTCTTCTATATCATATATATTTAAAAATGAGTTAGCGTTTAATTGATCGTATTTGATGTTGCGCCATATAATCATTTAAAATATTTAGTGCTTCACCGAAACGCTGATAATGGACGATTTCACGTTCCCTTAAAAACTGTAATGGCCCTAGAATCTGAGGATCATCACAAAAGCGCATGACACCTTCGTAACCTGCTCGCGCTTTTTGTTCTGCAGCCATATTGTTTGTAATATCTGCAATAGGATCGCCTGTTGTGCCGACATAAGCAGCATTCCATGGGTAGCCATTTTGATTTTGCGGGAAGGGGCAGCAATTATGATCGGCGACCCATCCTTCCATCCCTGCTTCACGCAATTCGTCGATAGAAGCATCGGTCAACATCTTTTTTATCATAATACTTAACATTTCCACATGACTTAACTCTTCAGTACCAATGTCTGTCAGAATGGCAACAACTTCAGGACTAGGCATGCAATAGCGCTGATTGAGATAAGTCAAACTCGCTGTAAGTTCGCCATTTGCCCCGCCAAGCAACATGGCAATTAATTTGGCCATACGGGGGTTTGGGCGGATATCACCCAAAGGGTAAATTAATTTTTTTTCATAGATCCACATTATTCTTCTTCCTCCTCCTCCATATTGTGGCCGTCTTGCCAGGGCCAATCGGCGTGTACCCATTTCCATTCACCACGGCTGACGGAATTCCCGAAATTTGCTAACGGACCATAGTTTTTTACATACAATTCTTTTAAGGCAGCAAGTTGCTCTGCATAACAATTATAGTCAGCAAGTGCATGTTGATCATCGGGATGTGTATCTAAAAATAAGTTGATATCAATGCAAATAAATTCGCATTCGGCGATTTGCTGCATTAGATGCTGCTTCTGACTGACAACAGGAGCAGATTCTTTTGAGCGATATTTGCAGCTTTCGTATTCGTTAGGCATCATTCTACCTCCTTACAGCAGGGATTTACCGTAGAGTAGGGCATATATAAATCGTTAAAGAAAGTGCCTCTGCGTAACGCGACGGTCGGAGAAGCACAGTTAGAAAATGTTTGTGGTACAACATATGCTTTAGCATATAAATTTGTACGTTCAGCGTCAGCAAAAAAATTGACTCGATTGCAATTTTGTTCAGTGGCAGCACAAGTTGGTGCTTTGGAAAAAGCACTGAACATATAGCTGGTTTCGTTCATGCTCATAAAGGGAACCTCCTTGTTAATACATTTTGTTAAGGATAGTATATAAATATGGGGAAAGTGAAATTATGTGCATAGTGTCATATATGGAATAAATGTAAACATTCTTTTATAATTACGTCAAAACACCAATAGAATCAAATTTGCAGCATTGTAAAAAATAATTGAGAGATGCTATAATAAGCTAATCATAAAAGGGGAATCAATATGTTTGGGTATATTTTGATTGATAAGCCGGAAATGAGAATAAAGGATTATCATATCTATAGAAGTTATTATTGCGGACTTTGCAGGGCAATCGCTTCTTATGGGCAGTGTGCTCGATGGTTGCTTAATTATGATTGTGTTTTTCTCTATCTTTTATTAAGTGCGTTGCAGCATAAGCCGGTTAGAACAGAACGAAAAAAATGTATGTTACATCCAACACGTAAAGAAAATATCATTTTTGATGATCCTGCTGACTATACAGCTGCGGTAAATATTTTATTGGGAGTAGCTGATCTGCAGGACAAAAAAAAGGATAAACAGATTCTTATTTCAGGCACGGCGCTAATGATGATGAAAAGCGCCAATATAAAGGCGAAAGAAAAATATCCTTTTTTGGATGGGGTAATTCAGAAAAATCTTGAAGAATTGGCAAAATTGGAAGAAGCCAGAGAAAAAGATATTGATCGGGCTGCAGACCCCTTTGCTCAACTGCTGGCAGAGATATTTACTTCTTATTTTGTGGACAAGAAAGAAGTCTTACATGAGTTGGGGTACCAACTTGGACGATGGATTTATTTGGCTGATGCATGGGAAGACCGTATAGAAGACAGACAAAAAAAACGCTATAATATATTTATAGAAAAATTTGATCAGACGGAAAACGAAGCAAAAGAAAGTGCGGAGTTTAATCTAAAAAGTGCAGTGAACGCTGCAATTTTGGCATATGACTTATTGGAGTTACAAAAAAATCGGGAAATTTTGGATAATATCATGTATCATGGTATGATAAAAAAAACCGAGGCGATCTTGCAAGGAGAAAAGGAAAATAAACGATATGGATCCGTATAAAATATTGGGAGTATCCCCTTCGGCCACTGATGATGAAATAAAATCGGCTTATCGAAAATTGGTAAAGAAATATCATCCAGACCGCTATACCGATAGTGTTTTAAAAAATCAAGCTGCAGAAAAAATTAAAGAAATCAATGCTGCATACGCAGAAATTCAGCGTATACGTAGCGGTTCACAAGACAATGCAAATGGATATAGCCGCGCTTCTTATGGGGGATATACTTCTTATAGCAGCAATCCAAAGTATAATGTTGTCCGTGCACGTATTCATATGGGTGATTTAAACGCTGCAGAAGTATTGCTGGATTCGATGACGGAACAGGATGCGGAATGGCATTATTTGAAAGGGATTATCTTATTGCGAAAAGGATGGCAGGATGGAGCACGCCAACATTTTGCTAGAGCTTATGAAATGCAACCGAATAATCGAGAATATGCGAGGGCATATCAGTCCATTAATCAAATGGGCGGATTTGGTCATTATTATAGCAATTCGGCAAATAATGATTGCAGTGTATGTGATGTTTGTACCGGAATGATGCTGTTGGATTTATGTTGCGGACGGAATTGTTGTTGAATTGAGGAGGAAGAAATGCGCGATTTGTCAAAAAAATCCTTTCAAACAAGCTTAGGTGCCATGTTGTGTGTATTATCTTTGTTGGCATTATATCTTTCTGCAGTATTGCCTGCAGGGCGCATTACACTTTATTTTCTTAGCGGGATATTTATTGCGCCACTATTATTTGAAAGGCAACCCAAAGCGGCATTACTTGTTTATTTGGCAACAAGTCTGCTCAGCCTGCTCATTATGCCCGGAGCAATTTTTAGTGTGCCATATATTCTGTTATTTGGACATTACGGTATCGGCAAATATTTAATAGAAGAAAATTGTAAAAGAAGGAGATCCTATTTCTATAAATGGATTTATTATAACATTTGTATTGTTTTTATTTATTTTTTGTGTTTTGAAATAATTGCAGGAGATTTTTTGCGTAAATTGGCTCTGCCGTGGCTAATTGTATGTGCGCAAATTGCATTTCTTATTTATGATTTTCTTTATTCAAGAGCGGTTTTTTTATACAAAAGATATATTCGCCGTGCGCTGATGGGGAGTTAAAATGAGGAAAGAAAATGCTGGATTCTATTTATAAAATTATGGCCACAGGTATGAGATTTTGGTTCCTTTTTTTGGCCATTTTGATTGTTATTTTATTAATTGCGGTTTCCAGGAAAGAATATCGTGAGCGAAAGGCTGTATTAGGCGAGATTGGCCAATATATTGGATATTTGGAAATTGTTGGAGGTTTGCCGGAAGCACAGGGTACTAGAATTGGTATAGCAAGTGAAAATACAATCGGTAGCGGAAGAGGGGCTGATATCGTTATCCGTCACCCGTCTGTTCAACGGGTGCATGCAATGATTTATATGAAAGATAGAGCCCTGATTCTTTCTCCATTGACTAAAGGTGTTACGCAAATTAATGGACGAAGGGCCAATAATGCTTATGAAGTTCATACAGGAGATGTGATTACGTTTGGCGATGTATCGGCAAAAGTATTTATTCGGCCGGAATTGGAGCGTATAGTGTGATGAAAATATCCAGAAGAAGTACTAAGGCAATTTTATTTTTGCAACAGATTTTTATATTGTCAGCTTTTGGATTATTAACTATTCAAAATGGAAATTTGGATTTTATGGCAATCGCAATGGGTGTAGCTCTTTGCGTCTTCAATTTGTTGCAATATAATATTTTAAAAGCGGCTTTTCGACACATGGATCGTTTTGTTCTGTTGGCTGCGCAATTCTTATGGTCTGTGGGAATTATTGTAATATATCGAATAAATCCGGAGTATGCATTTAAACAAGGTATTATTTTATTTGGCAGTACTATTGTCAGTGTGATTGTTATGCTGGTTATTCGAAAGAGCCATGATTTTGGCAAATGGAATTGGCTGTTTATGTTACTGGCAATTGCTCTTTTGGGAAGCACATTAATTCTTTCTAAAACGATTGGTGGAGCGAAAAACTGGATTGATTTAAAGATCTTTTCCTTTCAACCGAGCGAATTTGCCAAAATTCTTTTTATTATGGGTTCTGCTTATTTTCTTTCTACAAGAGAAAAATTATTTTCTTTTTTCCCTTATATTTTATTTACTGGAATTTGTGTTATTCTTTTGGTTGCGGCAAAAGAATTGGGGACAGGCCTATTATTATGCGGAACTTTTTTAATTTTATTTTTTGCTGCCACAGGTCGTATATTTCTTACCTTAATTGGTGTAGGAGTATTTGGAGTCGGCGCATATGCAAGCTATCATATTTTTTCTCATGTGCGGACAAGAGTGGAAGTATGGCTGGATCCATGGTCTAGTTATAATGACCAAGGATATCAAATTGTGCAAGGTTTAATGGCATTGGCCAGTGGGGGATTATTTGGTGTCGGCTTGGGTAATGGTATGCCAAATGTAATTCCGGCAAGCCATACGGATTACATTTTTAGCGTGATTGGTGAAGAGTTTGGGATATTGTTTGCTGCGGTGGTCATTGTATTTTATTTGGTTTTTATTGTAAGAGGCATGTTGATTGCATTAAACGCTGAAAATATTTATGATGCATTATTGGTTTTTGGATGCACATGTATGCTTTCTTTACAAGGCTTTATTATTATTGGAGGAGTCATCAAATTGATCCCGCTTACAGGGATTACGTTGCCCTTTATTAGTTATGGAGGGAGTTCATTACTTTCCTCAATGATACAGTTGGGTATAATTGAAGGTGTAGCGATTAAGAATGGAAAAAAGGAAGAAAAAGAATTGCGCATGATGGGAGCGGATGTTCTATGAAAAATCAACAAAGATTTAGAACGAATATGCGTTTTTCCTTGGGATTTTTTGTTTTGCTTTTTATTGTCTTGATTGTTTATATGGGTTATTCTGTAATAAAAAACGGAACAACATGGTATGCGACACCATATAATCCTCGAATTGCAAATGCCAGAAAAAATATCAACGGAGGAACGATATACGATCGTAATGGAATTGCTCTTGCCTGGAGCGAAGGAACAACGAGAAAATATCATCAAACACAGAGTATTCGCAGAGCATGTTCTCATGTTGTTGGAGATATCTATGGGAAAACCATTGGTGCAGAAACAACTTTTGCAAAATATTTGTATGGTTTAGATAGCAATATATCAGTATTATTAGATCAAATTTTGTCCGGTGAAGAGGCAGGAGGACAAGGGCAGGATATTACACTGACAATAGATGCACAGTTAAGTGATTATATTTATAAAAAAATGGATGGGCGCAGAGGTTCGGTGGTCGTTTTAAATTATAGAACTGGAGAAATTTTGGCCAGTGTAAGTATATTGACTTTTGATCCCAATACTGTAAATACAGACGAATTGGAAGAATCCGCATTGGTAGATCGTGCAACAATGGGAAGATATCCTCCAGGATCAATTATGAAAATCGTAACGGCTTCTGCAGCAGTAGATCAGGGATTAGATTTGACATATACGTGCACTGGCAGCGATACCATCGGAGGGCAGCTTGTGACGTGCACAAAAGAACATGGTACACAAAACCTGGAAGAGGCGTTTGTTAATTCGTGTAATACCTATTTTGCAAATTTATCGGTGAAGTTGGGTGGTAGTACGCTGAAAAAGCAAGCTGAAAAATTTAGCTTTAATCGTACTTTTGATTATAGTGATATTACGCTGTATCGAAGTAATTTTGAAATTTCTTCTGAACTAGGGGATATTGCCTGGGCGGGTATTGGCCAATATAATGATCTGATTACGCCAATGCACGCGGCTTTAATGGCAGCAACGATAGCGAATAATGGCGTCATGCCCGAACCTAAGTTGCTTAAAGAAGTGGGTGGAAGCGGGCTTTCGAGATGGAGCAATGGAAAATCAGTTAAAGTATTATCTGAAAAAACAGCTTCAATAATAAAAAATATGATGGGAAAAGTAGTGCAAAGTGGAACAGGAACTTCCGCCGGAATTAGCGGTGCGGCAGTATATGGGAAAACAGGGACAGCAGAGTATATGGAAGACGGAGAAATTAAAAATCATTCTTGGTTTGTAGGATTCATGAATGAAGAACATCCATATGCCTTGGCCGTATTGTTTGAAGGAGCAGGATATGGATCTGCTTACGCAGCACCGGTTGCGGCAGATATCTTTGAATATTTATTGGGATGAGACGTGAAAAATGAAGCTCTATAGCAGTGTTGTTGAGGAAAAACTAAAAACATTACCAAATGAGCCTGGCGTATATTTGATGCGGGATGCGCATGGGACAGTGATCTATGTAGGGAAAGCTCGTGTGCTCAAAAATCGTGTACGGCAGTATTTTGGTGTAGGCGCGCAAAAAAATTCCAAAACGGCTGCTATGGTTAGTCAGATTTCTGATTTTGAATATATTATTACAGATAGCGAAAAAGAAGCATTGATATTAGAATGTAATTTGATTAAAGAATATCAGCCTCATTATAATATTTTGTTAAAAGATGGAAAGCATTATCCATACGCTAAAGTAAATCTCAAAAAAGACTATCCGATAATTGAAATTGTGCGTAAAGTTGAGCGCGATGGAGCGAAATATTTCGGTCCATATTTGGAAGCGTATTCTATTAGAGAAATGTTGGATGCCATCTATAAGCTTTTTCCTCTGCGAAGCTGTAAAAAAGAAATAGAACAAAACGGCCGTAAAGAACGCCCTTGTTTAAATTATCAAATGGGAAGATGCCTTGGCCCATGTGCTCATAAAGTGACGAAAGATGAATATCGTAAAACAGTTGATGGTGTTTTAGAATTTTTATCTGGAGATTACAGGCGCCTTGAAGATCAGTTGAAGAAAGAAATGAATGCAGCTTCTGCGAAAATGGATTATGAAAAAGCAGCCGTCTTTCGTGATAAGCTACGTATTTTAGAAAAAATAAAACAAAAGCAGGAAGCGGGTTTTCCAGATTTGAGAGATCGCGATATTTTTGCAGCAGTATTAGGAGAAAAATACGGAGTTGTACAAACTTTTCTTGTCAGAAAAGGGAAAATTACGGGAGCCAGGAGATTTTTTATGGAACAGCCTGGAAGCGCAGAAGAGCTAATAGGAGGGTTTTTAAAACAATACTATGTTGAAGGTGCTTTTATTCCTAAACGTATTTATATGAATGTTTTACCGGAGGATCATATCTTGTTAGCTGAATGGTTGACGGATATGAGCGGACGAAAAACGGAAATTATTCTGCCTAAACGAGGAGAACATAAAAGACTAGTTGATATGGCTGAAAGAAATGCGCGGGAAGCATTGAAACGTAAGGAACAGAGTGAAATCCGAGCTTATCAGCGCAGCATCGGCGCTGCTCAAAAATTGGGCGAGATTCTGGGAATCGGATATATTAAACGTATGGAATGCTATGATATCTCAAATACTCAAGGAACGGATTCCGTTGCCTCCATGGTTGTTTTTATTGATGGGAAACCAAATAAAAAAGAATATCGCCGCTTTCGAATTAAAACAGTAAAGGGAGCTAATGACTTCGCATCGATGGCAGAAGCTTTAGAAAGAAGAATAAGAGAGGGATTCCAGGCTGAGGATAAAGAGCATGGCTTTGGAGCTGTTCCAGATTTAATTGTAGTAGATGGAGGGAAAGGTCAACTGAGCAGTGCTGTTTCCACATTAGAGTCATTGGGTATGGAAGATATTCATATTGTAGGTTTGGCCAAACGTGAAGAAGAAATTTTTGTTCCTGGTATGGAAAATAGTATTATTTTAGCCAAAAACTCCCCAGAGTTAGGTCTGATTACAGCTATACGAGATGAAGCTCATCGTTTTGCGATCACTTACCATCGTTCGCTTCGAGAAAAAAGAACAATTGCTTCAGAGTTGGATAAGATAAAGGGTATCGGACCCAAACGAAAGCAAGCTCTGTTGCAAAAATTTGGTGATATAGAGTCGATCCGCAATGCAAGTATTGATGAACTGGCGGCGACACCAGGTGTGGATGTTGCTACTGCTCGAGAAATATATAAATATTTTATGCAATAAAAATATGTAATATAAAAAATGATGCTTTACTTTAATTAGGGTGTGTGCTATGATATACTCATAGAAATATAGAAGGTTGAGTCTGTATGAAAAATATAATATCTTTTGCAGCTGGATATGTTTATTATTACTTTTACTTTATTATGCATAAAGTAAAAGTGATTTTTGCTGCAAAAAATGGGTTATATGCATAAAAATTAAGTTAAGGCATAAAGCTTCGCAGTGAAATCACTGGGAAGCTTTTTTAGTACGGAGGAGAAGATTATGATCGCAGTATTGAAGCCGGGTGTATCTAAACAGCAAATGGAAAATCTCATTATGTGGTTTAAAGGCAGAGGCCTCGATGTCCATATTTCCGAAGGAAAATATCAAACGGTACTTGGGCTGATTGGGGATACTAGTAAAGTTGACATTGATTTACTAAATGGTCTAGAAATTATAGAATCTGTAAAGCGAATTTCTGATCCGTTTAAAAGCGCAAATCGAAAATTTCATCCGGATGATACAATTATAGATGTTTCCGGATATAAAATCGGTGGGGGTAATTTTCAATTTATTGCAGGACCATGTTCCGTCGAAAATCATGATCAAATTTTAGAGGTTGCACAAGGAGTAAAAAATGCCGGAGCCAATTTACTGCGTGGCGGAGCATTTAAACCTCGGACTTCTCCTTATGATTTCCAGGGATTAAAAGGAGAGGGTATTGAGCTGCTCCTGGAGGCTAAACAAAAAACCGGTATGCCTATTGTTACAGAAATCATGAATATTAATAACTTGGATTTATATGAACAAGTGGATGTAATTCAGGTCGGGGCGCGTAATATGCAAAATTTTGATTTGCTTAAAGAATTAGGACATACCGGTAAAGTGATATTACTTAAACGAGGTCTGGCAAATACAATGAAAGAGCTGTTAATGAGTGCGGAATATATCATGGCCGGGGGAAATGAACAGATTATTCTATGTGAAAGAGGAATACGGACTTTCGAAACTTATACGAGGAATACTCTAGATTTAGCAGCCGTACCGATGTTGAAAGAATTGACTCATTTGCCGGTAATTGTAGATCCTAGCCATGCTACAGGAATGGCAAGATTGGTTAAACCAATGGCGATGGCAGCTGCGGCGGCGGGTGCAGATGGATTAATGATTGAGGTGCATAATGATCCGAAGAATGCACTGTGTGACGGAGCTCAATCTGTTACACCACAGGAATTTGCTGATATCGCAAATCGTGTGAGAAAGATTCGAGAGGTAATACAGCAATGATGAAAGTTGGAATTGTAGGGTTAGGTTTGATTGGAGGATCTCTGGCTAAGGCTTATAAGCAAAATGGAAATGCGCAAATTTATGGCTATGATATTGATGAGGGAACGATGCTTTTGGCAGAAACATCAGAAGTAATTGACGGTACATTAGATGAACGAACATTACCCGAATGTGATCTTTTGTTGATTGCTTTATATCCCCAGGCAGCTATTGAATTTTTGCGCGAAAATGCACCGATTATAGCCAAAAAAACCCTTGTTATTGATTGCTGCGGTGTAAAAAGAGTAGTATGTGACGCTTGTTTTCCTATTGCAAATCAATACGGATTTACTTTTGTTGGTGGGCACCCAATGGCGGGTACGCAATATTCCGGCTTTGCTAAAAGTAGAGCTAGTTTGTTTAAGGGGGCATCGATGATTTTAGTTCCGCCTGTATTTGACAATATCGAATTATTGGATTGGGCAAAACAAAAATTAGAACCATTGGAATTTGGACGCGTAGTGATTACGACTGCCGATAAACATGATGAAATGATTGCTTTTACTTCTCAAATGGCGCATATTGTATCTAATGCTTTTATTAAAAGTCCTACGGCAAAGGAACATAAAGGATATTCAGCTGGGAGTTATAAAGATTTAACTCGCGTTGCGTGGTTAAATGAAAATATGTGGACAGAACTTTTTTTGGATAATGCCGAAAAATTAATTTATGAAATTGATGTATTTATCCGTTCTTTAGAAAAATATAAAGATGCCTTAGTGCAAAAAGACGAAAAGACTCTTCGAACTTTGCTTAGAGAGGGGCGTATTTGCAAAGAGGAGGTAGATGGCGGCAGATGATTACGATACAGGTAAATGCATCTAAAACATACGATGTGCATATTGGTAACGGCCTTTTAGATCAGACTGGGAAATATGCAAGAGAAACAATGGGTGGAGAAAAAGTCGTTATTGTTACTGATGATATTGTCGATGGGCTATACTTTTCACAGGTAGAAGATTCCATGAAACAATATGGCTATCAAGTTTTAAAGTTTATGATTCGCAATGGTGAACAATCGAAAAATACGAAGAACTATATTGCGTTGTTAAATTTTCTTGCACAGCAGAAAGTGACCAGAAGCGACTGTATTGTTGCATTAGGCGGGGGAGTTCCCGGAGATCTTTCAGGATTTGCAGCAGCGACATATTTACGAGGTATTTCCTATATGCAGATTCCCACAACCTTGCTTGCAATGGTTGATTCTTCTGTAGGTGGCAAAACGGCAATAGATCTAGAAACGGGGAAAAATTTAGCAGGTGCATTTTATCAGCCTAATGTTGTGGTATGTGATCCGCAAACGCTAAATTCCTTACCTGATCATGTATTTGCTGATGGATGTGCAGAAGTAATCAAATATGGCGTAATATTAGATGAAGAATTGTTTTATTGGCTAAGATCCCCAATTATTCCTCAGATTGAACGCATAATTGCCAGATGTGTGAAAATTAAAAGAGACATTGTTATGCAGGATGAACACGATCACGGGGTAAGGCAATTGCTTAATTTTGGCCATACCATTGGACATGCAATTGAAGCAAATAGTAATTTTACGGTTTCGCATGGCAGTGGAGTTGCAATTGGTATGTGTATAGCTGCTAAAATTTCTGTGTCGAAAGGGCTGTGTGTAAAGCAATGTGCGGAAGAAATTGAAGAACTAATATGTGCTTATCATTTGCCTGTACGAACAGGATTTACAGCACAACAACTTTGTTTATCAGCGTTATCAGATAAAAAACGCAGTGGAAGCAGTATTAATCTTATTTTACCGGAACGCATTGGGTGTTGTGTGATCCGAAGTATACCGGTTGATGATTTGGAAAAGGTTATTAGTGTGGGGTTAGCAAATGCAGGTCACAATTGAAAAATCGGAGCTTAATGGTTCAATTAAAGCAATTGCATCTAAATCTCATGCGCATCGTTTGTTTATCTGTGCGGCATTATCCGAACAGGAGAGCAAGATATTGTGCAGTGAAACGTCTGAAGATATTGATGCAACGCTGGATTGCCTACGTGCGCTTGGCGCAAAAATAACATGTGACGAAGAAGGTTTTATTATCAAGCCAATTTGGGCTGAACTGAATGCAAATAGAACTTTAAAATGCAGAGAAAGTGGTTCAACCCTGCGCTTTATGTTGCCAATAGTTTGTGCATTAGGAGGCGAAACGAAGTTATACGCAGAGGGACGTTTGCCTCAACGTCCTCTTTCTCCGCTTTATGAGCAGCTACAACAGCATGGATGTAATTTAAGTGAACAGGGGAAGATGCCTCTTTTATGTAGAGGAATGTTAGAATATGGCAAATATGTATTGCCCGGAAATATATCTTCGCAATTTGTTACCGGTTTATTGTTTGCCCTGCCATTACTGGATGGTGAAAGTGAACTCAAACTCACAGGTAAAATAGAATCGTTGCCATATATCGAGATGACGTTACAAGCATTAAAACAGGCGGGTATTCGCATAGAACGCTGTAAGCAAACTTTTTATATTCCTGGGCAGCAAAAGTACAGGGCCAAGCGAGAATGCAGAGTGGAAGGAGATTGGTCCAACGCAGCGTTTTGGTTATGTGCAGGAGCATTACAGGGGAAAGGAATTTCCTGTGATAATTTATATGAAGATTCTCTGCAAGGAGATAAAGAAATTATTCCATTATTAAATCGTTTTGGAGCAAAAATAGAAAAATTTGATTGTGCATATCGGGTTATGCCGGCAAAACTTCATGGCATAGAGATTGATGCAGCGAATATTCCGGATTTAGTGCCGATACTTAGTGTTGTTGCATGTGGAGCGCATGGAAAAACAACGATATATCATGCAGAGCGTTTAAGAATTAAGGAAAGTGATCGTTTGCAAACGATATATAATGTTTTGCGGACGCTGGGAGCGGATATAGAGATTAAAGAGGATGGCTTTGTTATCCAAGGACATGGTTCTCTGCAAGGGGGAATAGTACAGGCCTATGGAGATCATCGTATTGCCATGATGGCTTCAATTGCGGCATGCCTATGTGAACAACCTGTAACTATTTGCGGGGCAGAAGCAGTAAACAAGTCGTATCCACGTTTTTTTTCTGATATGCGAATTCTGGGAGCGCAATGGAAAGGAGATGCTTAAATGGGCTCGATTTATGGAGAAAATATACATATTTCTATTTTTGGCCAGTCGCATTCGCCTGCAATTGGCGTTAGTATAGATGGTTTGCCCGCTGGGAAGCTAGTCGATATGCAAAAACTATCAGTTTTTTTATCTCGTCGTGCGCCGGGTAACCATGCTTATTCAACCCAAAGGAAAGAATCTGATTTGCCGGAAATTCTGGGAGGAATTATAAATGGAAAGACTTGTGGAGCTCCATTTGCTGCAATTATTCGGAATAAGGATACAAGATCGACAGATTATAATAATTTAAAAGACGTTCCAAGGCCGGCTCATGCAGATTATACGGCACAGATGAAATTTGGAGGCGCGCAGGACATAGCGGGAGGAGGGCATTTTTCTGGAAGACTTACAGCTCCCTTATGTATTGCAGGAGGGATTTGTCTGCAATTACTGGCAGAAGAAGGAATTTATATTGGTGCACATATACAAGAAATTGCTGGAATTGCGGATAAAAATTTTGATATGATAGAATTGCAACCTTCATTTTTGCAGGAGATACAGAGAAAAGAATTTCCTGTGTTGGATGATGAAAAAGGGCGGCAGATGCGCGAAATGATTGAGGAGGCTCGGATGCAAGCCGATTCTGTAGGTGGTATTGTAGAATGTGTTGTTATTGGCGCACCGGCTGGGCTTGGAGATCCAATGTTTTTGGGTATGGAAAATCGCTTTGCAGCAATTATTTTTGGTATTCCGGCAGTTAAGGGATTAGAATTTGGTAATGGTTTTTTATGTACGCGATTGCGTGGTTCTCAAAATAATGATGAGTATGCGATTCGAAACGGAGTAGTATGCACGAAAACCAATCGGCATGGGGGAATATTAGGAGGAATCACATCTGGAATGCCGATTGTATTTCGAGTAGCATTTAAACCGACACCGTCTATTGGTAAAGAACAGCAGAGTATTAGCATGAACAGACATGTTGAGACAAAATTGGTCATTCAAGGAAGGCACGATCCATGTATTGTGCCAAGAGCTGTGCCATGCGTAGAAGCAGCGGCCGCGATTGCTGTTTATGATGCATTTTTGAGTTATAAAAAGGAGAGATAAGATGAATCTAGAAGACCTGCGAATGCAAATTGATGAAATTGATGATCGTATGCTGGAGTTATTTCGGGAACGTATGGAGATATCTAAACAAATTGCCGCGTATAAACAGCAACATAATTTGCCGATTTTAGATAACCAGCGGGAAAGAACAAAACTCGCAAAACTCAGCGAAAAAGCGGGAGAGGAATTATCAAATTATACTTATGCTTTATATTCTGATATTATGGATATGAGTAAAGCTTGTCAGGAAAAAATGCTGCATCCTGTTTCGGCACTTAGAGAACAAATTGAACAGACAATTGCTAATACGCCAAATTTATTTCCTGAAAATGCTGTTGTAGCTTGCCAGGGTGTAGAAGGGGCATATTCCCAGCAGGCTTGCGATAAATTGTTCTCAAAATCCAGTATTATGTATTTTAATAGCTTTCAAGGTGTGTTTTCTGCAGTAGATAACGGATTATGCCGTTATGGAGTATTGCCGTTGGAAAACAGTACGGCCGGATCGGTGAATAAAATTTATGATTTGATGATGAAGTATAATTTTAGTATTGTGCGCAGCGTAAGGCTTAAAATAGATCATCATTTGTTGGCAAAAAGAGGAACTAAACTTTCCGAAATCAGAGAGATTTTTTCTCATGAACAAGCGATTAACCAAAGTACAGAGTTTATTAAAAGCTTAGGTAATGTAAAAGCCACGGTTTGTGCAAATACGGCAATAGCTGCGCAAATGACAGCGCAATCAGATAGGCGAGATGTTGCTGCGCTTTCTTCCAGATCTTGTGCAGAATTATATGGACTAGAATGTCTTGCTTCATCGGTACAGGACAAAGGAAATAATTATACGCGCTTTATTTGCATATCTAAAAAGCCGGAAATATATCCTGGTGCAGATAAAACAAGTATTATGATGATTCTTCCGCATCGTCCGGGTTCTCTTTATAAAGTACTGGCTAGATTTTATTCTTTAAATATCAATTTGATTAAGTTGGAGAGCCGGCCAATACCCGATCGAGATTTTGAATTTATGTTCTATTTTGATTTGGAAACATCGATTTATTCCCCAAAATTTGCTGAATTGATGGCTGATTTAGATGGCCTTTGTGAAGAATTTAAATATTTGGGAAGCTATTCGGAGGTTATCTGATGACGAAGCTTTATGGTTTGTTGGGAGAAAAACTAGGGCATAGTTTTTCTCCCATGATTCATCATAAGTTGGCAAATTATCGCTATGAACTTTACGAAAGAAAACCGGAAGAAATAGCCGATTTTTTATCGGAGAAAATTTTTGATGGATTAAACGTAACGATACCTTATAAAAAGACTGTTCTTCCTTATTTGAAAACAATTTCTTTAAAGGCACAATCTATTGGTTGTGTCAATACCATAAAAAAATGTGCAGATGGGAGTTTGTACGGAGATAATACCGATTATGATGGCTTTTTATATCTTTTAAAAAAATTAGGAGTAAAGATACTGGGTAAAAAGATAATTATATTGGGCAGTGGTGGTGCATCACTGACTGCGCAGGCTGTTTTTAGGGAAGAAGGCGCTGGTGAGATACGAGTGATTTCGCGGCATGGACAAGATAATTATCTGAACTTAGAAAGACATAATGATGCGCAAATTATTGTGAATACAACACCTGTAGGAATGTACCCTAATAATGGAAAAACATTGTTAGATTTAACACAGTTTAAAAAATGTGAAGCAGTAGCAGATGTGATTTATAATCCGGCTAAAACAAAATTACTGTTAGATGCAGAACATTTGGGTATACCATTTATCAATGGATTGCCAATGTTGGTGGCGCAGGCTAAGCGCGCATGTGAAATCTTTACAGATACAGAGATTGACGACAGCAAAGTTGATCAAATTACGATGGAAATAGAAAAACAAACGCGGAATATTATTTTAATCGGTATGCCGGGCTGTGGGAAAACAACTATTGGTTATGCTTTAGCACAATTACTCGGACGGGAAAGTATTGATATTGATGCCTGTATTGTTCAAAAAATAGGGCAAAGTATACCTCAATTTTTTAAGGAACAAGGTGAAGAAGCATTTCGCGATATAGAAACGAAGGTATTAGCAGAAGAATGCAAAAAGAGTGGGGTTGTGATATCGACGGGCGGAGGGGTCGTAACACAACAGAGAAATCGGGATATTTTGCGACAAAATGGGTATGTAGTTATGTTGAATCGTCCTTTAGAAGAACTTGCTGTAAATGGGCGCCCTGTTTCTCAAAGTAAAAGTGTACAACAATTGGCAAAAGAACGAATGCATTTGTATCGAAGCTGGAGTGAAAAGAGTTTTGTTTGCCAGGGCGTGCAACAAACGGCATTAGCAATTAAGAAGGAGATAGAGTGATGAAAGTGTTAGTAATTAATGGTCCCAATCTTAATTTTTTAGGTATACGGGAGCCTGATATTTATGGTGCGCAGACATATGCACAATTAATTTCTTTTATAGAAAAGACTTGTAAGCAGGAAGAAGTAGAAGTGGAGTGCCTGCAATCTAATCATGAAGGTGCAATTGTAGATGCTATTCAACAAGCATATTTTGACCATATTGACGGCATAGTGATTAATCCTGCAGCATATACGCATACCAGTGTTGCCATACTTGACGCATTAAAGGCAGTTTCCATTCCCGCAGTAGAAGTACATTTGTCGGATATTTATGAGAGAGAGGCTTTTCGCCATATTTCTTATCCCTCGCTGATTTGTAAAAAATCAATTTATGGTAAAGGCTTTGAAGGATATCGGGAAGCTATTATTTTTTTGAAAGAATATGTAACGAAAAATCAGGATACATATTAAAGAAAAAGGCTTTGGAAAATTAGAAATATTTCCAAAGCCTTTTTACTGCAATTGCAGCCATTGTGAATTTAATTATATCCGGAATGATAAAAGGAAGTATACAAGATACAATAACAGACCAAATGCCAATAGAGCCAAATTGATTTGTATATATGAATAAATACCATATTGTACCTAAAATATAGCAACATAGAGAACCACAAGCAAAGGCGAAAATTAATGAAATAAGGGAATGACCAAATTTTTCGATGAGTAGCCCAGAACATAGAGCTGAAAAGAAAAAACCGACTAAATAACCTCCAGTCGTACCCAATAAAGTACCTAAGCCTGATGAAAAACCGGAATATACAGGGATACCAATAGCGCCTAATAATAAATATAATGCAATGCACAATATACCGCGTTTAACCCCTAATAAGCCAACAGATAGAAATATTCCAAAGGTTTGTAATGTAAAAGGAATAGCCGTAGGGATAGAAATCCAGGCACAAACCGAAATTAATGCAATAAACATGGCAATAAAAGCGATGTCTTTTGCAGTCCAAACGCATTTTGCTCTTGTATTTTTGAAATGCACAAAATACGACCTCCACAAAAATGATGGTCACAGCATAACATGAATATTCAAATATGTCAACCAAATAGATACAATAGGTTTACACATAAAATGGCTTGGCTGTTCAAAATTTATATTTATCTCATTTCAGGAGGGATTTCTCCAGTAACAGCTAGGGTTTCAAGGGCATTAATTGCATCTTGTTCATCTTTACCGTTGGCGACAACGGTAATTTTATCGCCTTCTGCGATCTCTAAGGAGAGTACGCCCATAATACTTTTAGCATTGATTTTCTTATTTTCGCATTCGACAAGAATTTGTGATTCAAAATGTCCGGCAACGTGAGTAAACATAGAAGCGCCTTTAGATTTTAATCCGAAAGGAATATTAATAGCTAATTCTTTATACAACATAATTCTCCTCCATTGGATATATTTATTGATGGTTTGGGAGAGCAGAACGAATAGAGTCTGCAATCTCCGCAAGTTTTCTTAATCGATTGTTAATTCCGGAACGGCTTATTCCGTTACTTAAAGCGGCAAGTTCACTTAGCGGGGCTTCAGGGTGAGCCAGGCGGAGTTGAGCAGTTTCTTGCAACCCGGGGGGGAGGCTGTCTAATCCGCGATATTGATCAATTAATTTGATATTTTGAATTTGTACTATGGCAGAACGTACGACCTTGTCAATATTGGCATTTTCAAAATTAATTTGTCTATTCACAGTATTACGGATATCTTTAAGCATACGGGCATTTTCTAATTCTAACATACAACTGTGAGCTCCAACAATGGTTAACAATTCACTTATGCTCTGGGCATCTTTTAAGTAAGCAGAATAGCCGTTTTTTCTTTCCCAAAGTTTTGCATGTAATTGAAAACAGCTTAAAACATAAATGACTGCTTCAGCTGTGGCTTGTGAGCCGAAAGTAAATTCCATATGATAATTTTTTTGCGGATCCGAAATAATGCCTCCCCCCAGAATAGCTCCGCGAAGATAGGCTGCCTTACAACAATTTCGCTCAATCAGTTTTAAAAAAAGCGAATTTTTATAGTCTACCGTAAAGCCAGATTCTACCGGAATGGCAAGTTCTTTCATAAATTCAGAAAAATCCGAGGGTTTTATAATTAGCTGATAAAGATCCTTTTGTAATTGTCCACTGCTTTGCAGAAGCTGGCAATCGATTTGATATACTTTTTTAACCAAAGAAAATATACGGGTAACAACATTTTTATTTTCGGTAGATAGTTTAATAAACATCCCCTCTGAACCCAAAGAGAGAGCACCACAAGCATGAATAATTCCTGCCAATTCAGCATTTGCACAATGTAAGTGACGAATACTGGAAAGACACAAATCCTCTTTAACACGAACGGAAAAAGATTGCATGATAAATCGACCTCACTTATTTAAACAGAAAATCTTTTGCGTACAGCTGCCTGTTCTAAGTTAATGTCGCGGTGTTCTACAGTTACCCGACAATTCATTGATAATAATTTTTGGTAAAGGGCTTCGGCAATAGCTACACTGCGATGCATCCCCCCGGTACATCCACTTGCGACAGTAAGTTGCTTTTTATCTTGTTGCAAGTAAAATGGGCAAAGATATGTAACCATTTCACTAGTCTTTTCTAAAAAAAATTGAGCTTCAGGGAAATTGAGGACATATTCGCTTACTTTTTGATCCATTCCCGTGATTGTCCGAAAATCGTCAACATAAAAAGGATTTGGTAAAAAACGCATATCAAAAACGAAATCTGCGTCAATGGGAATTCCCCGTTTATATCCGAAAGAAATGACAGAGATAAGTAATCGGAGATCTGTTTGTTCACGATAACGACGATGTAATGCGGCTGAAAGTTGACGAACGGTATATGTGCTTGTATCTAATACATATGAAGACATATCTTTAATACGTTGCAAACGATCTCGTTCAGCAAATATACCCGAAAGGATATTTCCGCTTCCTGAAAGAGGATGTTTTCGCCGTGTCTGAGTAAAGCGACTGACCAATGCATTATCAGAAGCATCTAAAAAAATAATATCCAGCTCTACATTCATTTGTTTAAGCTGATCAATGGCTTCATAAATTGTATCAAACATTGATCCCATACGCATGTCTGTGGCTAGAGCTATATTTTTAGGAGGGTTTGGATTATCCATGCATATTTTTACAAACTGGGGAATTAAGGCTGGAGGGATATTATCCGCACACAAAAAATCAATGTCTTCTAATGTTTTGAGAGCAGAAGATTTGCCTGCGCCAGAGATGCCAGTGATAATCGTAACTTTCATATTTTTCCCCTCCTATAATATTTACTTAATCAATGATAATATATGGAAATTTTTGTATTAAAGCAGCATTCAAAGAAGAACAAATCAATTTCTTAATGAAATTGAGGCTATAAGCGGCCGACAAAACGAACTTCAGGTTCTAAAAATATGCCAGTTTTTTGTTGTACACAATTTTGTACATAACTTATTAACTCAAGGATATCGTCTGTTGTTGCTCCACCTATATTAACGATAAAGCCTGCATGTTTTTGGGAGACCTCTGCTCCGCCGATGCGGAAACCTTTAAGGCCGCATTGTTCTATTAAGGTTCCGGCATAATTTCCTACGGGACGTTTAAATATGCTGCCGGCACTGGGATATTCAAGAGGCTGTTTATTGCGGCGCGCAGATGCAAGTTCTCGTATGCGCTGCTTGGCTAAAAAGCGATCTCCATATTTTAATGCAAAGACGGCGGAAAGGACAATAAAGCCATTTTTCATAAAAACACTGGAACGGTATCCGGGTTTTAATTCACTGGTATAGAATGTTTTGATTTTTCCATGAGAATCCATGGCTTGTACGCTTTGGACAAAATCAAGTAATTCTTCTCCATAAGCACCGGCGTTCATGTAAATTCCTCCACCCACAGTACCTGGGATTCCAGAAGCGAACTCGAGGCCAATAAGTCCTGCTTCTATTGCGGTATTACATAATGTAGAGAGTTTTGCGCCAGCCTGCACATTAACATGGTAATTTTGTATACTAATGCGAGAAAAATTTTTCCCTAAAAAAATAACTGCACCGTCAATGCCGCGATCACTTACAAGAATATTAGAACAGTTTCCCAAAACAATGTACTGATCTGCAAACAGACCAAGACAAAAAGCAAGTTGGGCTTCATCTTTTGGGAAAACAATCAGGTCTGCAGGACCTCCGGTATGAAAAGTTGTATATTCAGCCATTAGTGCTTGCTGGCGAAAACAAATTCCGTTCTCAGCAAGCAATGTACAAATTTTTTGATCCATGGATATCCTTTCCATAACGAATTTGCATAATAATTTACAAGTTAAATTAATAATAATATTCTATTTTCATTTTACACGAAATGGTAGTTTTATTCAATAAAGAAACGATTTTATTTCCCTATTGATAAGATGTCTTTACATTGAGTAGCATCTATTAACGGCTCTGGTTTGTTGTTAGACCAGGCGTCGGCAAGTGCAAAATTATTTGGGACACAGGCGTACTGACTCATATGAATATATTCTTGCATATAAAAAGGAGAGTCTTCATATAAAGAATCCTGTTGGGTAGTAGGCAACATATATAGATTGGTAAGATTTTTCTGGGCTGTATCAGAAAGTAAGGAAGCAGCAAAAGCCTGGCACATTTTTTCTTTTTCGGCTTCCATTCCTGAACAAACACCAACCATCTGGCAAAGATCTGTGTAATCGGAAAAAGCGTAGGTTTTAAGTGTAATAGAATTGGTTAAATTTTGTGCATCGGCTTTTTTTGCTTCGGATGCGGGGCAGAGAATAATCGCGGTTTGTTGATCTAAAAAAGCCTGGTTGTCGGAAAATTCTTTTTTTTGCCAAAAATGAAGAACATCGGAAGAGAGGGTTCCTTTTTTTGAAAACAAGAAACTTGCTGATGCGTAGCTGGTGGCAGTGTTGCCAAGAGAAAGATCAGCTATATTTGTTTGCATTAGCTGTGTCGTAAACTCTGAGAGAGCATCAGCTGTAAATTCATTATCAAATGGCAAAGAAATGTCTTCATAAAAAAACAAATCTTGATTGCAATTGAGCGTATAAAAATCAACCATATAAGGATAAGCATATACAGCACCTTGATACCGTCCTGTATTACGATAAGGCTCCAAAAGCGCAGATTGCTCGGGCAATTCGCAAAGCTGTGAATAATCACCAATAAAACCCAAAGGAAAAGAGAGAATATCTGGGAAATCTCCCGAAGCCATCGCTTGCAAGGCTTCATCTATAGTAAACGCCTTTAAATCAATAAAGACGTAAGGGTTATTTTTTTCAAATGCACGAATACGGGACTTAAGATAAGAAACGCCGGTTTCGCCTCCCGTTTTAAAAGAAACAATATGCCATAATGATAGATTTCCTGTATATTTTTCCTGCTGCTGTTGTTCCCATAGAGTATATACATTTTTATGAATTCCCTGCATTAAAAAAGAAGGAGACAAAATAAGAAGGCAAATCAATAGAATACATAAAAAAAGAGTAAAAGCTTTTTTCATCAGATACCTCTTGTTGCTTTTACTCTATTTATATGTAAGTGAAACGAATAAATATGATGAAGTTAACCAAGGAGGTTGAGTAGATCTTGGTCCAACGATTCTGCCGGATTGTGCCCTAATGATTTTAAACGGAAATTCATTGCAGCAACTTCAATTATAATAGCCAGATTGCGCCCAGGGCGTACCGGAATTGTAATTTTAGGAATATCGACGCCAAGTAGAGTGGTATATTCTGTATTCATACCAAGACGATCGATATCTTTAACATCTCCTGCAGCCAAATGAATACACAATGTAATGGTTTTACTTTCCATTACAGCACCCATCCCATAAAGTACGGAAACATCTACCAGTCCTATTCCACGAATTTCCATTAAATGGCGTATAACATCTGGAGAACGACCGGTAAGGATATTATCCGAAATTTTACGAATTTCTACAACATCATCGGCAATCATACGATGACCGCGCTTTATTAGCTCTAAAGCGGTTTCGCTTTTTCCAATGCCGGATTCGCCAGTAAGGAAAATGCCTACTCCATAGACATCGATTAAACCGCCATGACGAGCTATTGTCGGGGCAAGTTCATTATCGAGAAAAATAGAGACAAGATTGGAAATTTTCATAGTGTCCAATGTAGAGAGAAACAACGGGACGTCATGTTTTCTCGCAACATCAATAATCATCTCATCCGGATGTTGATTTCGTGAAATGATTACGCACGGAATAGGATAACTGAAATATTTTTCCAACCTGGCCCGACAGATTTCCGGAGAAAGGCTTTTTAAATATTCAATTTCTCCTTTGCCAAATAACTGAACACGATCCATTGAAAAATATTCAAAAAAACCGCTTAGCTGTAAACCAGGTCGATTTAAGTCAGTGGAAAGGATATTAAGTGTTTTTTGATCACCCAGATAGATAGGGGTTAGGTTTAATTCCTCAATAAATTTTTTTACTTTTATTGTTTTTTTCATGGGATATTACTTTCCTAAAATAAATTTTTCGATGACTTCAGTGACTCCTTCATGATCATTATCCGCAGAGATGTAGTCGGCAATTTCTTTGATTTCATCCAGTGCATTTCCGACGGCAACGCCTAAACCGGCATACTTAATCATGCTTGCATCGATCTGATTATCTCCTATGGCAATAAGCTCACTTTGCTGAAGCCCTAATTTTTCTGCCAAAACTTTTAGTGCAACGCCTTTATTGCCTTGCGGGTTATTCAATTCCAAAAATGTTGGACGGGATCGGCCAATATTTAGCATAGGGAAACGCTCCGTTAACATAGGCTGAACCTCTTTTAATCGCTCTGGCGGCTCAATAATAAGAATTTTTGGGGTATCAATTTTCTCCCGTTCAAATAGATTAGGGTCTTCTATTGGATTCAATCCGCTGATTTCATGGTAAATATCAGTAGAAGGGGTATGCCTTTGGAAAATATAGTTTCCATCCTCAAAAATTTGAACATACAGATTTTCGGCTTTGCAAACTTCTAAAACTTGTTTGGCAATTTCAGGTTGAATATAGCAAGTATGAATCAAGTGGTAATCTTTATCAACAACCTGTGATCCGCCTCCACAAATAGCTGGGGAATGAAGTCCCAAACTTTTTGCCAGAACCTTAACATTAGCTGCCATACGCCCCGAAGCGAGCACAACATAAGCACCTGCAGCTTCAGCTTCACGCATAGCCTGAATAGAGCGATCTGTAATCTTTTTATCACTGGTAATAAGAGTACCATCCATATCGATGGCGATCAATTTGTACTGCATAAGTTTAATAACTCCGTTCTTTTTCTAAATTCCAAGTCTTATTCTTATTATAACAAAAGGAAAGAGATAAAGGCAAAGAATTTTCGGGAAAATATAGTAAGAATATTCAAAAAAACAGTAAAAAATATGATATAATTAATTAATTTAGCAAAATATGCAGGAGATAAAGATGAGTGGGTTCGTGCATTTACATGTTCATAGTGAATATAGCTTACTGGATGGTGCGGCGCGTATAACAGATATTATCAATAAAGCAAAAATGCTTGGACAACCGGCTATTGCCATTACTGATCATGGGGCGATGTATGGCGTAGTTGATTTCTATAATGCGGCGAAGAAGAATGGGATTAAACCGATTATTGGCTTTGAGGCATATATTGTTAATGACTTACATGAAAAAACAAGTAAAAATAGAGAGTATGCGCATCTTTTGCTTTTGGCAAAGAATCAACAAGGATATCGCAATTTAATGGCCTTATGTTCTATTGGATTTTTAGAAGGATATTATTATAAACCACGTATTGATTATCATATTCTGCAGAAGTATGCGGAAGGATTGATTTGTACGTCTGCCTGTGTTGGAGGAGATATTCCTCAAATGTTGTTAACTGGGCGTAAACAAGAAGCTAGAGAACTGGCTTGCCGCTTAAAGGATATTTTTAAAGAAAATTTTTATATTGAGATACAGGATCATGGGCTGCAAGAGGAACGTTTGGTTACTCCTTTACTCATTGCATTGGCGAGAGAATTGGATATCCCGCTTGTCGCGACAAATGATACGCATTATGTTGAAAAAGAAGATGCGCGCGCTCAAGATATTTTGATGTGCTTACAAATGGGGCGTACTTTAGCTGATGGCGGTGGACTTTTCCAAACAGATGAATTTTATATCAAAAGTGAAGAGGAAATGACGAAACTTTTCGGATATATTCCCGAAGCATTGGAAAATACAATGCGTATTGCGAAACAATGTGATGTGGAGATAGTGCAAGGAAATTTGCATATGCCTACCTATGAAGTTCCAAGAGGATTTACAGATCGCGAATATTTGGAAAAGCTGGTGCGGAATGGTATGCAGCGTCGCTATGGGCAGGATTATTCAGCATACGAGAAGAGAATGGAATATGAATTAAATGTAATCAACTCGATGGGATTTACAGACTATTTTCTTATTGTATGGGATTATGTTAATTTTGCAAGAGAGCATCACATCATGGTAGGCCCGGGTAGAGGAAGTGCGGCAGGAAGCATTGTGTCATATGCGCTTGGTATTACAGATATTGATCCGATCGAATATAATTTGCTGTTTGAAAGATTTTTGAATCCGGAACGAGTAAGCATGCCTGATATTGATATAGATTTCTGTATTGAGAGACGGCAAGAAGTTATTGAATATGTTGCACAAAAATATGGAAAAGATCATGTTGCGCAACTTATTACATTTGGCACACTCGGAGCAAAACAGGTCGTAAGAGATGTTGCGCGCGTTATGGGCATAGGAATACAAGAGGCTGACCGTATAGCGAAAATGATTCCTATCGCCGTAAAAATGACAATAGCACAGGCTTTAGAAGAGTCGCCGCGTTTGCGTGCTGAATATGAGGCTGATGAGAAAGTGAATCAGTGGCTGAACATGGCAATGAAAATTGAAGGTATGCCTAGGCAAAGTTCAACTCATGCAGCGGCCGTAGTTATTTCTTCAAGTCCAGTTACAGATTATTCTCCGCTGGTTTTAAATAAAAAAGACGAGAGCATTACTACACAATATAACATGCATAATATAGAGGCGCTGGGCTTATTAAAAATGGATTTTCTTGGATTGCGAACTTTGACGGTAATTCGAGATGCGATAGCGCTTATTGAAAAAAATCGTGGAATTAAGGTTGATATGGACCGACTGGATTTTAATGATAAAGAGATCTATGATCTAATTGCTTCCGGAGAAACTGACGGTATATTTCAATTGGAAAGTGATGGAATGCGCTCACTGATGAGCAGATTACGCCCGGAAAACCTTGGAGATATCATGGTGGGTATTTCGCTTTTTCGACCTGGCCCAATGGCTAAAATTCCTGATTATATTGAATATAAAAACCATCCAGATAGGGTAAAATATGATCATCCTATATTGGAAAAAATTTTAAAAGATACTTATGGTTGTATGGTTTACCAGGAACAGGTCATGGAGATTGTTCGGGATATGGCCGGATATTCTTTGGCTCGAAGCGATGAAGTGCGTCGTGCAATGGCAAAGAAAAAAAAGGATGTTATGGAGCGGGAACGACAGATATTTGTCTATGGAGGGGATGGAATTGACGGAGCTATCCGCCGGGGAGTAGATGAAAAAACCGCACAAAAAGTGTTTGATCAAATGATGGATTTTGCACAGTATGCATTTAATAAATCGCATGCATGTGCATATGCCGTAGTAGCATATCAAACAGCATATTTGAAATGTCATTACGCAGCTGAATTTATGACTGCTTTAATTAACAGCTTTATCTCAAATTCGGATAAAGTGGCGCATTATATGCGTTATTTAAAACAATGCGGAATAGAAATTTTAGCGCCTAGTATTAATGAATCGGAAAAATCATTTGATGTTCAGGATGGCGCAATTCGTTTTGGGTTGGCTGCATTAGTTAATGTTGGAGATTCAATTGAATTTGTTTTTGAAGAGCGTAGAAAAAATGGAAAGTATCGAGATTTTTCAGATTTTATTAAGCGCAATGTGAGTCATTTGAATAAAACACAGATAGAATCTTTAATTCTTTCTGGAACTTTTGATGAAATGGGAGTAAAACGCTCTCAGCTTATGGAAGTTTACGATAAGCTGTTTAAGCTTGCACAGGCGGATGAGCGCCGTTTAAGCTCGGGCCAGATGAGTCTGTTCGATTTGTCAGGGCAATCGGTTTTGCCGACTGTTGAACTTCCGGATATCCCAGAATATGATGATAAAATAAAACTGGCGTTGGAAAAGCAAAAAATCGGAATGTATCTTTCCGGGCATCCATTACAAAAATATGCAGATCAGTTGGCAAAAGAAGCGTGGGATATAGAGAAAATTTTATCAAGAGCCGAAAACCCGGAAACAATAAAAGATATGGAAGGGCTCACAGTGGAATTGGCAGGTATTTTTTCACAGTTAAAGACTAGAACGACACGTCGCTCTAGACAGGTTATGGCCAATGCTTCTTTTGAAGATTTAACGGGTAGTATTGGTATGATTATATTTCCGGCTGCGTACGAGCAATATAAAGAAGAAATTCAAATGGATGAAATATGTCGTATACGTGCGCGTGTGTCTATTGGTGAAGAAACAGAATTAATTCTTGAATCCGTACGGCCATATACCGAAATACAAGAAGTTTTTTCCTTGGGGGTTAAAAATGAGAAATATAAAACTTTGTCTTCACACAAGATAGCTATGGTGAAAGAAATACGCTTGATATTAGAACAGGAGGATATCGAAAAAATTCGAGCAATAAAAAATATACTCCAAAGCCGAGATGAGGCTTGGGGAGCTTCGGTTAGAGTATTTGTTCGCAGTACCGGCAGAAAGTATACGCTAAAACCTGTAAAATATTCTGAAGAATTGTATAAAGAACTGGAAAATATCTTAGGAGAACAGAATATTGAGGTTATTTAAGAAATTTTTTGTTGTATGCTCTTAAAAATTATGATAAAATGTCGGTTGTGTGGTGAAATTTTATACAAAAATTTACAAAAAGGATATTGCATTTTGGATGTCCGGCAATAAAATGTGGAAATTAAGGAATTGTTGTTCGATTTGTAAAATATGAAATTTAAACTTATTTTATCATGATGTTTATTTTTTAATTTAATTCAATTTGATGAAGAATATGTTGGAGAATTCATATGAAAAAAATTGCGGTACTTACTAGTGGTGGGGATACACCCGTGATGAATGCGGCGATTTATTCGGTTGTACGCATGGCAAAAAGTAAAAAAATGGATGTTATGGGAATCATCAGAGGTTATTCCGGATTAATCAATGGTGATTTGGCTGAATTATTGCCGGAACAGGTAGAATACATTTCTAATCAGGGAGGAACGATTTTAAAGAGTGCACGTTGTTTGGAAATGCTTACCGACGAAGGAAAACAAAAAGCAGTTCAAACGTTGAAAGATTTTGGAATTGAAGGATTAATTGTTATCGGAGGAGACGGTAGTTTTAAGGGAGCAAGAGCTTTAACGCATATGGGTGTACCTGCTATTGGGTTGCCGGGGACAATAGACAATGATATTGCTTATACAGATTATACTCTTGGATTTGATACGGCGGTCAATACAGCGGCTCAGGAAATTGCAAAAATTCGGACAACAATGTTATCGCATGATCGCATTTGCGTAGTAGAAATTATGGGTAGACATTGCGGAGATATGGCGTTACATGCGGGAGTTGCAGCGGAAGCAGATTTTATTATAGTTCCTGAAGTTGAGTTCGACTTAGATCAAATCTGCGAGGAAATCATGGCTAGGACAGCTCGCGGTAGAGAGACAAGTATTATTGCTTTGTCGGAAGGTGCAGGAAATAGTCAAGAAGTAGCGGAATATATCAAGGAAAAAACCGGAAGAGATATGAAACATGTTGTGTTGGGATATACCCAGAGGGGTGGAGAACCAACTGTATTTGATCGTATTCTCGCGATGAAAACCGGAGCCAGAGCAGTGGAACTGCTAGCACGGGGCATTGGTGGCAGAGTTGTGGGTGTTCGGAATAATGAGATTATTGATGATGATATAGACGAAGCTTTAGCAATGCAATTGAAATTTAATTATAAATTATATGAACAATATCAGGCTATGACGAATTATTGATCATGAAAAGCGCTTTTTGGCGCTTTTTTATTTTATGGCAAGCTGGGGAGAGAAAATATAATGCTTAAAAAAGGCTGTGCGATTTGCTTAAGTATATTATTACTATTTAATATAATGGCCTGTAAAAAGGAAAGAGAATTGTTTGTATCATCGGACTTATTGGAGTATACTTTGGAAACTGCAGTAAAAAATGATGGGCAAAGATATTTAATGCTCTATGAACAGGCCAAAAACAGCAATATACAAACGCAAAGAAAAGAAAAAATTGAACAGGCAGCGCAGATATTATTGGAAACAGGTGAAGTCATCCCTATTTTAAACAAAACAAATTGTTATTTGCTGCAGGACGGAATAGAAAATTATTATGTTACAGCAATGGGTGTGAGTTACTTTCAAAAAGTAAAAGCGGTAGAAAAAAAGATACGTGTATGTCTGGAAGGAAAGATTTCTACTTTTGAGCCTAGTTTAGCGGAATCTAGTCTGGAAAAAAGTCTAGCAGCAAATTGTTTTTCTGGGTTATGTAGAGAAAGCGAGGCAGGAGAAATTGAATTGGAATTAGCGGAGGCTTATGAGGTTTCTTCCGATGAATTGTCTTATCGTTTTGTTCTGCGTGAAGGGTTAAAATGGTCTGATGGACAGGAAATTACTGCTCAGGATATTGCTTACTCATGGAATCATGCGATTGCAGCAGGAATTTTGGATGGAATAGAATATGTAGAAAAAGCAATCGCGGAGGATGAAAAAACGGTAAACATTATATTACATCAACCATATGCTTATTTTCTCAGGTTAGCGGCAGCACCGGAATTGGGAACTGTGCGGCAATATTCAACTTATAATACGATAGGAGAATACCCCGTCAGTGGAGCATATCAGCCGGTTAAAATGGAAGATGGTGTTTTAATTTGCGAGAAAAATAATGTATATTGGAATGCAAAACAAATAGATTGTGAATGTTTAGAATTTTTTGTGGATTTAGAAGAGGATAAGGCATTTAACGCATTTGAAAAAGGAGAATTAGACCTGACGGAAATTATGCCTGTAGAGCAGCGTTGGCTTGCTTGCAAAGAAAGCAAATTTTATTCTTGTAAAGAAAATTGGCAGATAGTTTGTTTAGGAATTAGCTGGTCGGGAAATTTATTTTCCGGATTATCAAAAACACAGTCTAGGCGATTATGTAATGCATTGGGTTTGCTTATAAATCGTCAATATATAGCCCTAATGACCGGGCGTCAGATAGAAATGATTGCGACAGATATAGTCGAAAGAGAGGATGGGCAAACAGATTACTATTCTGAGGATATCATGGATAATTATACTATGGCATTAGATTTGCTTTCTATGTTAAATTGGGATATTAATGAAGAAAAAAGGTTGGAGCAACCGCGAGAATTAATTTTTGGTATTTCAAAACACAGTACTTCAGAACAGCAACTAATTGTTAAGTGCTTGCAAGAAGATTTTGGATTTGTGGGGATTGAATTAAAAATAAAAGAGTATGATACGGAACAGGAGGCTGAACAATGGATGAAAGAAGGAAAATTGGATATGGTTGCCTATTGTTTAACTTCTTCATATGGAGATGACCTTTATATATTAAAACCATGGGTAGAACAAGATGGCGTTTCATGGTTACAGTGGGAGTAAAGCGGATAGAAAAATCGGAGGAGAAGCTGTTGAATATCAAAATTATTCAACAGCTTAAAAAATTCTATAAACATTTCTTGAAAGAAATGTTTATAGAATTAAACATAAAAAATATTGCTTAAAAGAAATGAATGTAATATAATAAAATACACTTAGATACGAAAAAGGGATTTCATATGGTGAAATTGATCGAATTAATTGAAAAAGCAGTAGGAAGTTTTTCGCATAATGCGTTTTGCCGTAAAGCGGGAATAAGCGCAGGAAATTTTTCTAGAATTTTAAAAGGTCAAAGAGTTTCTCCCGAAGTGCTGCGTAAAATTGCAGCAGCATCCACGTCGGTTACTTATGACCAACTTATGCAAGCCGCCGGATATACAACATCCGAAAAGAAAACGCAAGCGCAAAGGATTCCTGTTTATGGTAGCGTGGCGGCAGGAAGCCCAATAGAAGCAGAGGAGGATCTTTCCGGATATATTTATTTGGACTATGCACAGAAACATTTTGGTGATCATTGTTTTGCACTTAAGGTGATCGGAGATTCAATGGATCTTGCCAATATGCCGGATGGTTGTACTGTTATTGTACAACCGCAGCAAGAAATTAGAGACGGGGAAATTGCTGCGATTAGAGTTAATGGACAGGTTACAGTTAAACGTATTTATCATCAGGATGAACATCTGGTATTAGCTCCGGCAAGCAGAAGCTCTATTTATAGACCACAGATATATTCAACAGAAGAGGATATCAGTATATTGGGTAAAGTGGTTTTGGCATTAGTAGATATTGGATGATGCAAGATGTATGGAGCTGCTTTTTTCACGATTCTGGAGAGCGCAGTATGGATTTAAAGGAAGAAAAGTATTGATGGATATATTTGATAAATTAACTATTTTGGCAGATGCAGCAAAGTATGATGTGGCTTGTACGTCTAGTGGAGCTCATCGTCGTAAACAGGCAGGGAAATTGGGAAATATTATGCCGAGGGGATGTTGCCATAGCTTTTCTGCTGATGGAAGATGTATTTCTTTACTAAAAGTATTACAAAGCAATATATGTGCTTATGATTGTTGCTATTGCATTAATCGTAAAAGTAATGATATTCCGAGAACTTCATTTACTCCTCGTGAATTGGCGGATCTGACGATTGGATTCTATCGGCGCAATTATATTGAAGGGCTGTTTTTAAGTTCTGCAGTAGTGAAAAACCCGAATTATACGTGTGAACTGATGTTGCAAACCCTAAGGATATTGCGCCTGGAATATGAATTTAAGGGATATATTCATGCTAAAATTATTCCTGGAGCGGATATCTCCTATATACGGGCAATTGGTTTTTTTGCAGATCGACTAAGTGTGAATATAGAATTGCCTTCAGAACAGAGTTTAAGATTGTTGGCGCCGGATAAAAGCAAAAAAGCGATTTTGCAACCGATGGAGCAAATACGCAATGAGATTTTGTCAAATCGGCAGCAAATCGTAGAATATCAAAAAGGACAATCTTTTTCTAAAGCTGGGCAAAGTACTCAATTAATTGTTGGAGCGACACCGGAAAATGATTATCAAATTTTAAAATTAGCTTCGGCAATGTATCGAAAATATGCATTGAAGAGAGTATTCTTTTCTGCTTATATTCCATTAGTTGATCATCGTAACCTACCGTCTTTGGATACAAAACCGCCTTTGTTGAGAGAACATCGTTTATATCAAGCGGATTGGCTTTTGCGTTTTTATGGCTTTGAGGCAGAAGAAATTTTGGATGAGCAGAATTGTTATTTTAATCCATATTTAGATCCTAAAAGCAATTGGGCATTAAAACATATGGAATATTTTCCTGTTGAAATTAACAAAGCACCGTATAATATGCTTTTACGAATACCCGGAGTAGGCATAACAGGTGCACGTAATATTATGATTGCGCGAAAAGCGACGAAACTGGATTTTACCGATTTAAAAAAAATGAGAATAGTATTGAAAAGAGCAAAATATTTTATCACCTGTAAAGGGAAAATGATGCCAGGTATTGGTTGTGATACAAAACATGCATTAGAAGGATTGATTTTAAATCAAGGGAAAAAAAGTGCATTTTTACTAGGGGCACACCAACTAAGCTTTTTTGAACCAACTTCGGAGGATATTTATCAATGTCTGAGCGGCCAGATATAATATATTATTATGACGGAACACTTGAAGGGCTGTTTTGTTGTATTTATGAAAGTTATGCCAAAAAAGAAATTCCGCTCGATATTATTGATCATCATAGGGCACAACTGCAGTTTTTTAATACCAAATATATTCACACAGTTCATCAAAAAAGTGAACGCGTGAAAAATGGATTATTAAAAAAAGCAGGGAGAAAAGTATATGTGTTTATGAAAAAGGCTTTTTTGACTTGTATACCGCAAAAAGAAATAATATTGCTAAGGTTTGCTCGTTTGAGCTTTGCACAAGGAATGAAAGTAAAATCTTTATTGTCTCATCCAGATGTCGATGTGTTGAATCGTGCGGTAAAGCATCTAAATAGAGAAACGGAATTGCTGTTGGGATTCCTTCGTTTTTCAGAATACGGAGGTGTTTTAGTAAGCGTAATAGAACCGAAAAATCAAGTTTTACCGTTGTTGAAACCGCATTTTTGTGAACGGTTTTCTGGAGAAGCTTTTTTGATTTTTGATCAGACACATCATCAGGCTCTCTTATATTATAAAGGACATAGTAAAATATGTGAGATGAATGCTATACGGTTGCCGCAAGCGAATAAAGAAGAACAAGGTTTGCGCTTATTATGGAAACAATTTTATCGTACAATTGGCATTTCTTCGCGTTACAATCCTACTTGCCGAAGGACCCATATGCCGAAACGTTATTGGCGCAATATGACAGAGTTTCAACACTTTGAGTTGCATACAGGCACGGATGAACACAATGAGGACATACTGTTAATTTGTCCAAATTCAAATAATGGCATAAAGACTTAAATTTAGATTGTTTAGTGATCCAAAAGGCAAAACTAAGAATAAAAAGAAACTGACCGTTTAATTTACGGTCAGTTTCTTTTTTAATTTAATTCATACTCAATTTGGCCGCGGATATATGTTTTTAACAACTGCAAATCCTTAGACAAAAGAACAAAGTCGGCTTTTTTTCCAATTTGAATCGTACCGATAGAGGAGTCTCCGATGGCTTTAGCAGGATTATACGTCCCCAGTTTTAATGCATGTTCTAAAGAAACATCTGTTTCCTTTAATAAATTGCGGATACCAATTAAAGGAGAAATAATAGAACCGGCTAATCTTCCGTCATCCGCCATATGCGCGGCACCATCCTTGACATAAATCTTCTGACCAGCTAATTGGAAAAAGCCTTCCCCTTGATGAGCAGGTTCTAATGCATCCGAGCAAATAAAAGTTTTATCAAAACCTTTTGCTTTCATAATTAGTTTGGCTGCATATTTGTTGATGTGATGCAAGTCCGGGATGAACTCACAGGTAATACGGTCATCAGTGAGTGTCACGCTGATTGCACCTTCTTTTCTATGATGAAATGCATACATCCCATTAAAAGTGTGTGTAACTATACTGAGCCCTTGTGCAATGGCTTGTTCCATATCGCTAGCATTTGCGTCCGTATGAGCTGCACTAACCAATATATTTTTTTGCGCCAAATATTGAATTAGTTGCATACCGCCTTTTTTTTCAGGCGCCAAGGAAACACGCCGGACGATATCTTCATTATCACCAACCATCTTTTTATAATTTTCCAGTGTAGGATTTTGCAACATGGGGATGGCATGTGCTCCTCGATTGTCAATATTAAAGAATGGCCCTTCTATATGAGCACCTAAAATACGTGCACCATGTGTATTATGTATCATTTCAGATTTAACTTCACTGAGAAAATGGTTAATTTTTTCAAAGGAGTCCGTAGCGTTTGTAGGACAAAACGAAGTTGTCCCTACACTTGGCAGATGTTTAACGAGATGAGCAGTACCGCCGGGCGTCAAGACATCCATACCAAAACTTCCGTGGATATGCAGGTCAATAAATCCCGGACATAATATTGCACCTTTTGCATCAAAAGCATCTGATAATTCGCAGTGCTCATATAGTTGTTGAATTAATCCATTTTCAAAGCGTATTGCGGTGACAGGAATAAAGATTTCTCCATTAAAAATTCGAGCATTTTTTATAATAGGCATAGAAATTCCTCCGAATAAAACTTTATGTTTATTATAAGATTATTTTTGAAAAGAGGGAAGTAAATAATAGAAAAACATAAGAAATAGAAATTAATAAAAAGATTGACAATTACTTTATTGGTGTGTTATCATTATTACAATTTTAATGGGCGATGACGAAGAGGGTCGAAATTGGAGCTTAAAGAGAGTTGACGGATGGTGTGAGTCAATAGCGGAAAATTTCAATGACTGGTCACTTCCGAGCCGGAGAGCAGAAAGCAGAAAGTGCAAGTAGAGCTTCCCGTGAAGCTGCGTCAAGGCGATGGGTTTGATAGAACCCTTGAGGTGGCATACATTTGTATGCAATTTGAGTGGTACCGCGGATATTGAAATTATTTTTATTTCCGTCTCAAAGAAATTTTCTTTGAGACGGTTTTTTTGTCCCTTAAAAAGGAGGAGTGAATACATGTCGCAAATGACAGGTTTGGCATTTAAGTTGCAGGAAATGGCAGGACGAATTAAGAGCTTGCGGGAAATTGTAGAGTTGACGCCGGCACAAATGGCTGAAAAGACGGGTGTTTCAGTAGAAGAATATATTCGCTGTGAACAGGGAAAAGAAGATTTAAACTTTGCCTTTCTATATCGTTGCGCATTGGCACTTGGTGTGGATGTAACAGATATTATTGAAGGTAGTAGCCCGAATCTCAGTTCTTATATGGTAACGAGAAAAGGAGAAGGGCAGCGAATTGAACATGCGCATGGGATGACGTATTATAACTTGGCTCCACGGTTTAAAAATAGAATTGCAAACCCTCTATACGTTCGAGCGGAATATAGCGAACAGGCGCAGTATAGCGATATTGAATTGACGACACATCGTGGACAAGAATGTGATATCATTATTGAAGGAAAGCTGAAAGTACAAGTTGGTGAACATATTGAAGTTCTTGGCGAGGGAGACAGTATTTATTACGATAGTGCAACACCGCACGGTATGATTGCCGTAGATGGAAAAGATTGTTTATTTTATGCTATTGTATTAAGTCCGGATGGAGAAGTTCAAAATCAGCCTGTAGAATATATTGATGCACCTGTTGCACCGATAGAACAACAGCAGCGTATTTATGAGAATTTTATTCTCCCTGAGGAAAAAGATGGTGCCCTTCAGGCGATTTCATTTAAAAACGAAGATCACTTTAATTTTGCTTATGACATTGTTGATACATTAGCCGCAACGAAGCCTAATAAATTGGCCATGCTGCATGTTGATGCAGATAAGACGGAGAGACGCTTTAGTTTTGAGGACATGAGCAGAAATTCTTCTCGGGCTGCAAATTATTTTAAAGCGTTGGGTATCAAGAAGGGTGATCGTGTTATGTTGGTTTTAAAAAGGCACTATCAGTTTTGGTTTGCAATTCTTGCTCTTCATAAAATAGGGGCTATTGCGATTCCGGCGACAAATCAGTTGCAGCAAAAGGATTTTTCTTATCGCTTTGAAGCAGCTGGTGTGAGTGCAATTCTGTGTACTGCAGATGGGCATACTGCCGAACAAGTTGATTTGGCTGCGGCGGAGTGTGGAAATTTGATCAAACAGAAAATTATCGTTGGCGGAAAAAGGGAAGGTTGGCATAATTTTGATGAAGAATATGTGATGTATCGCAGTAGATTTGAGCGCCCCAAAAAAGAATGTCCTGAGGGAGAAGACCTGATGCTGATGTTTTTTACATCAGGGACAACAGGATATCCTAAAATTGCAGCACATAATTTTAAATATCCATTAGGTCATTTTGTGACAGCGAAGTATTGGCATTGTGTTGATCCGGAGGGGTTGCATTTAACAATTTCGGATACGGGATGGGCGAAAGCATTATGGGGAAAATTATATGGGCAATGGCTTTGCGAAGCGGCAATATTTGTGTATAATTTTGATCGGTTTGATGCACACGATATTTTGCCGATGTTTGCAAAGTATCATATTACGACATTTTGCGCACCGCCGACGATGTATCGTTTTATGATCAAAGAAGATCTTTCTAAATTTGATCTTAGTTCGATTAAGCATGCGACAATTGCGGGGGAAGCACTTAACCCCGAAGTGTTCCATCAATTTAAAAAAGCTACGGGGCTTTTACTAATGGAAGGCTTTGGCCAGTCAGAAACGACGGTAGCAATTGGTAATCTTGTTGGAATGAAGCCCAAAGTTGGTTCAATGGGTAAACCCGTTCCTTTATACGATATTGATTTGTTGACAACCGATGGGCGCAGCGCGGAAGTAGGAGAAGTGGGTGAGATTGTGATTAAAACAAAAGATCATATTCCGTGTGGCTTGTTCCGGGGGTATTATCATGCTGAAGAGAAAACAAAAGAAAGTTGGCATGACGGATATTATCACACAGGAGATACGGCATGGAGAGATGAGGATGGTTATTATTGGTATGTAGGAAGAGTAGATGATTTGATTAAATCTTCCGGTTACCGTATTGGGCCTTTTGAAATAGAAAGCGTCATTATGGAATTGCCATATGTGTTAGAATGTGGAGTTTCTCCTGCGCCGGATCCTATACGCGGACAAGTTGTTAAAGCCAGTATTGTTTTGACAAAGGGAACAGAGCAGACAGAAGAATTGAAAAAAGAAATACAAAATTATGTCAAGAAGCGTACAGCTCCTTATAAATATCCAAGAATCGTTGTATTCCGCGAAGAATTGCCTAAAACAACCAGTGGTAAAATTATACGTAATCAATTGTAACGAAAATACCCTATGCAGCTTATATGCATAGGGTATTTTTAATATTTCAGAAAATGTTTCCAAAAGAAAACATATCCGTTTTTGTTAAATGAGTAAATAGATAATCAAGTTGTTCAAAGCTATACGATAGTTCAGCTTCATCTCCACCGGTAAGCAAGCATTTGAGGTGGGCCAATTCTAGGTAAATATCGTCTAGTTGCTGATGAGGAAGTAGAGAAATTAATATATTGGCGCGTTCTTCCCATTGTGTATAAAGTTTAGTGTAAATTTTTTCGGTTTGATCTTCATTATGTGTGTAATGACTTTCTTGTACTTGTGCCAGCAGGGATCGGAGAGCATGGGAAGAATCTTTTAAATATTGACTTTGTAATATACACCCGCCAAAAAGTAATATGCAAATAATGAGAAGAAAAATTTTTCTAAGCATTAAAATATCCTTTCTTTAACTGTGCAGTGTATGTTTTCCCGAATTTATCCTGTAAGAAAATTTCGCCGTTATCCGAAAGTGTCAATAATAGAATTTCACGAATAGAACGATACCCCAAATTAATAATAAATTTTTGAAGCTTGTCTTTATCTGTATTTAGATTTGCTAACCCTGATGTATTAAACTGTCCATCCAGCAATACTGCAGAATAAAAACTGGGATCGGACACGTGAACTTTCATCTGTTTTGGCGTTAAAGGTGCCTCGCTGGCATAGGGTAAAACGGATAATTGGCCATTAGTTTCTAAAACCGCATAGTGAATGCTGCTGATATCTGTTTGACCAGACATGCGCAATTGTTCCATCAGGTCGTTTAAGCTATACCCGTTTTTTTTGATTTCATCATAGAGCAATTTGCCGTTGTGAATTAAAATACTTGGTTTCCCGCATAAAAACAAACGCATTGTTTTGCTTTTAAGACATACATAATTGATTAATGCGTAAAGCAATAATAACGTGATTGAAGGAACTAAACCGTAGATAAAAGGTGTTCCAGGATTATCCATAGGGGTGGCGGCTACTTCTGCAATAAGTAAAGTGATGACAATTTCATATGGCTGTAATTGTCCCGCTTGCTTTTGTCCCATAATTCTCATGGTAAGAAATAAAATAATATAGATTAGAGCTGTTTTTAAGATAATGTTGATCATAATTACTCCTTTTCCATTGCTAGTATGTCAGGAAAATTTATGGAATATACATAATTTGCTGGATAATTAATATTGAGTGTAGGCTTAAAATACGATAAGCTAGGTATTGGATGTAAATTAAATAAAGGAAGAAAAAATGAGTAGAAGTAAATATTGTATACTAATTTTATTAATGCTTATTTTCTTAATTTTTTTAACAAGTTGCTCAGTTAAGCAGCTTTCTTCAAACCGATATGAAATCGGAAAAGAATTAACGGAAATATTGTGGAATGTTGATTATCGTTCATTTACAGCGGAAAATACAACAATATTTGCTAAAAAATATTATGAATCCTCTTATCTAGAGTATTATTTAAAAGATGAAGAATATAATGCCGGGGTACTTCATGTTCAGGAAACTCAACTAATAAGTCGACTATTATCCACTGAAAATATGGGTGAAGAACTGGAAAATTTAGATGGTGTGCAATATACGATACAAAAACTAAAAGTTAATGTTGCGGTTGATCATTTTCGCCCGGAGTATCCGGAACAGAATTATTTTGAGGAAGGGGAAACCTACTCTCTTATTTACTATATCTATTTTATTGAACAAAACGGACAGATGAAAATTTCCGGATTCTCTTATTTACCTGAAGATGGAGAAATGTTACCTCTTGAGCATCGTCAAAAACTAACACAGGAGCAAAAGGAAGAAATTCTTTCCATGACCAATGAATATTTAGCAATACGTTATCAATTAGATGCACAATCTTTTTCGCCTGACCAAGCTTGGGCGTTTTATCAGGAAAACTTAAGTGGAGTTTTTTTAGAACGTGATGAAATTTCGCTTGAGAGTCTAAAGAACATGACTGATGAATATAAAAAATATGGGATAAAAATCCAATTAATGGAAAAACAATTGGAAGCAGGGGAGACAAAAACTTTAGCATATGATGGCTATACTGCACAATATTATTATTGGGTAAAGGCAGAATATAGCTATAAAATTTTCGCAGACGATCCGCTTTTTTTCTCAATAAAAGGGGTGAACGAAAGGGAAAATTTAAAAGAGATGCTATATTTTGAACTACAGGAAGACGGTACTTTTCAGATTGTATTTGCAGAATACATTGAAGATTAGCTTGATAAAAACAATGGCAGGGAATAAAATAGAAGTTAGGTGCGGGAAGAGGAATCTTGCCGATTGGAGGAAAAAATGAATAACCGGGAAGAAAAACAGCAAATCCTGAGCGAAAAGGAAAAAGCTTTGCAAAAAGAAATTGAAAAGCTAAATCATTTAGCTGAAGAAGCTCTTGAGCAGGGCGGGTCGTTAAGCGATGATCAGCGAGTATTGCGGCAAAGCAAATATACGGATGAAATGATTCTTGATATTCAATATTTGCAAAATATGTTAGATGAATATGATCGAGAGCATGGCGAATAAATATACAGAGATGGTTTTAATACATTTGAGAATGGACAAGCCGGTTGTGGAGAAAAGAGAATGGATATGGGATTGACAGACTTATTTGACAAAATTTCAACGATTAATCTGAATTTTACCATATTGGATGCTATAGATATTTTGTTGGTTGCAGCAGCAATTTATGGCTTACTTAAGCTTACGCAGAAAACGCGGGCATCCCAGGTTTTAAAGGGGCTGGGAATTTTTATTATACTTACTCAATTGTGCAAAATTATTGGCTTATCTGCGATGTCATGGGCGCTTAATATATTAATTGAGGCGGGTGTGATTATTATTGTTATTATTTTTCAGCCGGAAATACGTCGTGCATTGGAACATGTGGGACGAAATAAGCTTTTTCGCATGGTAGGAACTGGGGAAGTAAAGGATTACAGCCGCGAAATTGAGGAAATTGAACGAGCGGTTTTAGATATGTCAAAGCATAAAGTGGGTGCTTTAATTGTGTTTGAGAATCGTACAGGACTTAACGATGTAATTGAAAGCGGACATATTGTTGATGCGCGGATTACAAGCGAATTATTAGAAAATATTTTTTTTCATAATGCACCTCTGCATGATGGAGCAATGATTATCAAAGGTGACCGTATTGTTGCGGCAGGGTGTTTTTTGCCATTGAGTGATAATCGTAACCTTTCTTCTGAATTAGGTACCAGGCATCGGGCGGCTCTTGGAATATCAGAAGTTTCGGATGCACGTATTCTTGTGGTTTCCGAAGAAAACGGAGTAATTTCACTTGCCCATGAGGGAACTTTAACAAGATATTTAGATATTAAGTCTCTGCATGAAACATTGGAAACAATTTATAATGTAAGAGGCCGTTCCAGTAAGCGGATAGGAGGAAAGGCTTGGAGTAAAAATGGGTAAAAAAATATTTTCTGCTATTGGAAGATTGAGCAAGGCAACGGGAACAGTAATTTGGAATTTTTTTAAAAAAAATACGTGGTTAAAAGTGATCTCCTTGCTTTTTGCCGTATTTATTTGGAGTTATGTTATTGCAGAAGAAAACCCTACACGACAGATGACCTTAAAAAATATTTCGGTCACGTATAGAGGAATAAGTGAATTATCTGAACAAGGATTGACGGTTGAAAGGGATGAACTGATTAATGTCGTGAATCTTTCGATTATGGCAGGGCAGGATAACCATAAAAATATTAATCAGAATACTGTTACAGCGTTTTTGGATTTTTCTCATATCAATGAGCCGGGAACTTATACGTTGGATGTTCAGGTAAATATTACTGTCGGAGGCGCTTCTGTGAACGCATGTACGCCAAGCAGCGTGCAGGTAGAAGTAGAGGAATTGGTAGAAAGGCAGATACCAGTTGAATGCAACTTGGTTGGTGTTGCGGAAAACGGATATTATGTGGAAGAACCTCAAATTGAGCAAAAATACATCACAATTTCTGGTGCAAAAAGTAAAGTGGAACAAGTCGCAAGAGCCGTAGCAACAATTCCTATTGATGGACTTTCCCAAAGTTCTGAAAACAGTTATGTTGTTGAATTATTGGATTTGAAAGGGAATCCAATACAAATAAATTCGATTAACGGAGAAATTCCTTCGGTTATTGTGCAGCTTAATGTTTTGCGGATGAAAACCATTCAATTGGATGAAGAAGAAATAAAAGGTTGCATTACTAATGTTAAAGAGGGCTATGAAGTGGTCAATGTAACGCTTACGCCGGGATCTGTAGATATCATAGGTGAAGAAGATATATTAGCTCAGGTGGATAAACTTTCGATACAGCCGGTTTCTGCGGAAAATGCTGATCAAGGGACTCTTCTTACGGCAGAATTGCAGCCAATTGAAGGAGTAAAATTCCTTTCTGGCAATACCATTTCAATTTATGCTCAGATCAGTGAAAAAACAATGGAAAAGCATTTTGAAAATATTGCGATAGATGCGGTCAATGTAGATGAAAACCTGAAAACGGTTTTTTCTGTAACACATACGGATATTACGATTTCGGGCGGAATATCAGCAATGACAGGGATTACGCGTAGTGATTTAAACGTTTATATTGATTTGACAGGTCTTACTTCAGGAACATATGTGCTTCCGGTAAAAATTGAAGAGTTGCCTGGTATTGATTCTTCTGATATTTTAATAGAAAATCCAAGCGTAACAGTGGTCATCGAATAATCACAAAAGGAGAACCGAGAACCATTTTTGAAATTTTCAAAAATGGTTCTTTTATCAACATGAAAAAAATAGTAATACATGAGTTGGCGGCAAGCGTATATGAAAATGAAAGCAACATATTGCAATTGGCAGCCAAAAAAATGGGAATACTTCCCGAACAAATTCAAAGATGGGGAATTTTGCGTAAATCGTTAGATGCAAGAAAAAAGAACGATATTTTATATAAATATTCTCTTTGGATACAACCAGAAGAGAAGTTGATTCCACGACTTGAAAAAAAGGATTTGAAGCCTATGAAGCCTTGACTGAGCAAACGCCATTGCCGGGCAGCAAAGAGATTAATGGAAAAATTGTTGTGATTGGAGCCGGCCCTTGCGGTTTGTTTGCTGCATATATTTTAGCTCAAAATGGTTATCGGCCTTTGCTGATTGAACGGGGAAAAGCAATAGAACAAAGAGAACAAGATTTTTTATTGTTGCAAAAAGAGGGATTGATGAATCCGGAAAGTAATGCTTGCTTTGGAGAAGGAGGAGCGGGTGCTTTTTCGGATGGGAAACTAACTGCCCGAAATAAAGCCCCTCATACGGCGCATGTGATGTCGATTTTTATTGCGCATGGGGCAACACCCAGTATTGCTTATTATGCTAAGCCGCATTTGGGAACAGATTATATTCGCCGCATTATTGTTTCGATGAGAAATGAAATAATAAAAAGAGGCGGAGAAGTTATCTTTGAAGCTCGGTTAGAAAATTTAATTCAAAAAGAAGGAAAATTGCAAGGTATTGTTTATACGAAAAAAGGCAATCGAATTAGAGTAGATTCAAACGCTTGTATATTGGCGATCGGGCATAGTGCGCGGGATACTTTTGCTATGTTGCAAGAGCAGGGTATAATATTGCAACCTAAACCTTTTGCAATGGGTGTACGGGTAGAACATTTGAGAAAACATATTGATCAATGGCAATATGGAAAATTTGCTAAAGTATTAGGTGCAGCAGAATATACGTTAAAAGCACAGGTGCAAGATAGGGGTGTTTATTCTTTTTGTATGTGCCCCGGCGGTGAAGTAATATGTTCAGCGACAGAATCCGGATATACAGCAGTTAATGGGATGAGTTGGCACGACCGTAGCCAGCCCTATTCTAATGGTGCAATTGTCGTTAGTGTCGGTGTAAATGATATGCCATCTGGTTCGCTTGGAGGGATTGCTTTACAAAAACAACTTGAACGTGCTGCATATATGATGGCCGACGGATATGGCGCACCGGCACAAACTTATTTGGATTTTATAGAAGGTAGACGTGGGAAAAAATTGCCGGAAAACAGTTATAAACCTTATACTGTTTCGGCAAATTTATCAGCATGTTTACCGGAATTCATCCGCCGGGGAATTATTGGCGCTGCAAAACATTTTGAAGGAGCAATTCCGGGATTTGTTCGGCAAGGATTGATGATTGGTGTAGAAACAAGGACTTCCTCTCCAGTGAGAATTCTGCGTAATCAGGAATTTAGTTCAAATATCATCGGATTATATCCGGGCGGAGAAGGTGCAGGTTATGCCGGAGGAATTATGTCAGCAGCAATAGATGGAATAAAATTAGCCAATCAGTTGATTTCCACATTTAAACTACCTAATAGATAGAAAGGGGATCGTAGGATGAAAGATAAGCCGATATTTAAAAGATATGTTGTGTTGGTAGGAAATTTTGGAAGCGGTAAGACAGAGCTAGCTCTTAATTTAGCTATGGATGCGGTAAAAAGTGATTCAACAATGTTAGTTGATATGGATATTATTAATCCTTATTTTAAATCTTCAAGCAAGCAGGCATTATTGGAAAAAGCAGGAATAAGGGTCATAAAACCAGAATTTGCAAACACCACGATGGATGTGCCGACTTTGCCGGCGGAAATTTATGCACCTTTTGATACACGACCAGGAAAAGCTATCTTTGATATTGGGGGAGATCCGGTAGGTGCGGCAGTTTTAGGGTTGTTGAAAGAACATTTTCTAAAAAATCTTAACGAGAGCGAGTTCTTATTTGTAATAAATCCGTTGCGCCCCATGCAGGAAGATGCAAAATCAATTATTGCTTTGATGCGGGAAATAGAATTAAGAGCTTGTGTACATATTACAGGCTTAATTTGCAATGGAAATTTGGCATTGGAAACAGATTTACAGACTGTACTTTATGGAGAAAAGATAACAAAAGAAGTCTCGGCACTTACAGGCATTCCGATAAAGTGTATTGCAATTAAACAGGAATTGGTTGATCAATATCGTGGAAACCAAACCGTTTTGCCAATCTCATTATACATGCGGCCCGAGTGGTTGGATGAAAGGTAAAGATGGATAATAAAAAATTTTTATATCCGGTTTACATCTTTTTCGAAATGTGTTATTCTAAAATGAATTAGTGAAATTATTCTTAGAATATGTATAAAAATGAAGAAAAGAGGTAGGGTCATGGCGAAACTTATCATCAATGAAGAGGCCTGTAAGGGATGTTCTTTATGCATAAATGTTTGCCCTAAAAAAATATTGCAGCTGCATAAGGAAAAGTTGAATACAAAAGGGTATCACCCAATTAGCATTATTGATATGGACGCTTGTATTGGATGTGCATCATGTGCACGGATGTGCCCGGATGTAGTGTTTACAGTTGAAAAATAATTAATTACTTAAAGCAGAAAGGGATAAATATGGCAAAGAAATTGATGAAAGGGAGCGAAGCGATCGGCGAAGCGGCAATCCAAGCTGGATGTAGATATTTTTTCGGCTATCCTATAACTCCTCAAAATGAAATTCCGGAATATATGAGCCGCAGACTTCCTAAGGAAGGGGGATGCTTTTTGCAGGCAGAAAGTGAAGTGGCAGCCATTAATATGGTCTATGGAGCTGCCGGAGCAGGGGCACGTGTAATGACTTCTTCTTCAAGCCCAGGGATTAGCTTGAAACAGGAGGGGATAAGTTACATTGCGTGCGCTGAATTGCCGTGTGTCATTGTAAACATGATGCGTGTAGGGCCGGGGCTTGGAGGTATCTTGCCTGCACAGGGAGATTATTTTCAAGCAACTAAAGGTGGTGGTCACGGAGATTATCATTTAGTAGTTTTAGCGCCGTCGACAGTGCAAGAAGCAGCGGATATGGTAATGGAAGGCTTCGATATTGCAGATACATATCGTATTCCTGTGATGATACTAGGCGATGGAATGATTGGCCAAATCATGGAACCGGTAGAATTTAAAGTTCACCAAAAACGTCAAGTGCCGGAAAAAACATGGGCTGCAACGGGATGGTCGGATAAATCTCGTCCAAGAGCAATTATCAATTCTCTATATATTGAAGCAGAACAGATGAAAGCAGTTTCTGAACGTTTGTTGGCAAGATATGCGCAGATTACTGAAAAAGAAACAAAAGTTGAAGAATTTATGATGGATGATGCGCAATATTGTATTGCGGCATATGGAACAACGGCCAGAATTGCGAAAAGTGCGGTGGTTAAAGCACGGCAAATGGGTATTAAAGCCGGTTTAATTCGACCAATTACGATATGGCCCTTCCCATCGGAAGCTTTTGCGAAAGCGGCAGAGCAAGTGAAGGCTTTCCTTACTGTTGAAATGAGTACGGGACAGATGGTGGAAGACGTACGGTTGGCGGTTGCAGGAAAGAAGCCCGTATACTTTAAAGGCACGCTTGGCGGATTTGTTCCGACAACACAGGATATGGTTAATGAATTAGTTAAGTTGACAGAAGGCAGGGAGTAAACATGGCAATAGTATTTAAAAAGACGAAGATGCTTACTGATGTGCCGTTTCATTATTGCCCTGGTTGTACCCATGGCATTGCGCATAGATTGGTAGCAGAGTGTATTGAAGAGCTGGGAATGGAAGATAAAGCAATTGGCGTTGCACCGGTTGGATGTGCAGTGTTTGCCTATAATTACTTTAACTGTGACATGATGGAAGCGGCACACGGCCGTGCGCCTGCGGTAGCTACGGGAATCAAACGTGTACATCCGGATAAGTTGGTATTTACTTATCAGGGAGATGGAGATTTGGCTTCAATTGGTACGGCAGAAATTGTTCATGCAGCAGCCAGAGGAGAAAAAATAACAACTATTTTTATTAATAATGCAATTTATGGGATGACAGGAGGGCAAATGGCGCCTACTACTTTGGAAGGACAGGTTACGACAACTTCGCCTTATGGTCGCCAAAAAGAGCATTGTGGATTGCCTATTCGTATGTCTGAATTGATTGCTACATTGGATGGAGCTTGTTATGTAGAACGGGTATCTATGCACGATGTTCCTAATATTATCAGGGCAAAGAAAGCTATTAAGAAGGCGTTGATTTGCCAAATGGAGCGGAAGGGGTTTTCGTTTATTGAATTGCTTTCTACCTGCCCGACAAACTGGGGTATGACGCCGACGGCTGCGCTGACTTGGCTAAAGGAAAACATGATTCCTTATTATCCGTTGGGTGTAAAAAAGGAGGTAGAGTAAGATGCTGCATCAAATTATTAGCGCGGGATTTGGAGGGCAAGGGGTGTTATTGCTCGGACAGCTGATTGCTTATGCTGGTTTAAAAGAGGAGAAAAATGTCTCTTGGCTTCCTTCTTATGGCCCGGAAATGCGCGGTGGTACAGCTAATTGCTGTGTTGTTGTTTCGGACGAAGAAGTCGGAAGCCCGGTTGTGACTGAGGCAGATGTTGTTGTAGTGATGAACAGACCTTCGTTTGAAAAATATGAAAATAATGTTGTGCCTGGTGGGAAACTGTTTGTCAACAGTTCATTGATTGATTTAAGATCGAACAGAACAGATATTGAGGTGTATTATGTGCCGGCTAATCATATTGCAGACGAATTAGGTAATGGTAGAGTGGCAAATATGGTTATGTTAGGTGCTGTTTTGAAAAAGACACACATTGTTTCTCCGAAAACAGCTATAGAATGTTTGGCGGCTTCTTTTGGAGAAAGAAAAGCACATTTGATTCCGATTAATGAGCAGGCATTGGAAAAGGGAGCCGAAGTTGTTCGCTGATTTATGATTGAGGAGGCATAGTTGATAGAGGAACTATGCCTTTTCTTGCATTTACAAGAAAAGGCAGATATAATAACAATAGTTTGGAATTAAAGGATGAATTCGTGCACGGCGCATGAAACAGTTAAAATTTAAAGGAGCGATAAAATGTATAAAATCCTGGAAAAGAAAGTATTGGGTCCCCAAATTACGAAAATGGTAATTGATGCTCCGGCGATTGCAAAGAAAGCTGAGCCGGGTCAGTTTATCATTTTGCGTATTGATGAAAAAGGTGAACGTATTCCTTTAACCATAGCGGACTTTGATAGAGAAAAGGGAGCAGTCACAATTATTTTTCAGATTGTCGGAAAAACGACAACACAGCTCAACGAACTGTCAGAGGGTGAAGAATTATTAGACTTTGTAGGGCCGCTTGGAAAGGCGTCTGAGTTTGAACCAGGGATAAAAAAGGTTGCGGTGATTGGCGGCGGTTTGGGAACGGCGATAGCATATCCACAGGCAAAGAAACTTTCAGCTATGGGTGTTGAAGTTGATATGATAGCTGGTTTTAGAAATACAGACTTTATTATTCTGGAAGAAGAAATGAGGGCTAGTTCTAAAAACCTTTATATCACAACTGATGATGGAAGTAATGGTAGAAAAGGATTGGTTACGGATGTCCTTAAAGAGCGTATTGAAGCAGGAGAACAATACGACTTGGTAATTGCAATTGGTCCGTTAATTATGATGAAATTTGTTTGCCTGTTGACAAAAGAATATGGAATTAAGACAATTATTAGCATGAATCCGGTTATGATTGATGGAACGGGGATGTGCGGAGGCTGCCGGATAGTAGTAGGGGGAGAGACAAAATTTGCATGTGTTGATGGCCCTGATTTTGACGGACATCTGGTTGATTTCGATTCTGCGATGCGTCGGCAGTCGATGTATCGTGAACAAGAACAACAAAGCCTGCGTGAGCATCAATGCAGAATGGAGGGGATGAGCAGATGAAGAGGAATATGTCATTAGAAAAAGTTGTAATGCCTGAACGTGACCCTCGTGAGCGCAGCACAAATTTTGAGGAAGTTGCATTGGGCTATACAGAAGAAATGGCATTAGAGGAAGCAGCACGTTGTTTAGGTTGTAAAAATATGCCGTGTGTTTCAGGGTGCCCCGTGAATGTAAAGATTCCGGAATTTATTGCTCTTGTACAGGAAGGCGAATTTATTAAAGCGTATGAAAAAATTAAAGAGACGAACAGCCTTCCAGCTATTTGTGGTCGCGTTTGCCCACAGGAAAGTCAATGTGAGGGGAAATGCGTGCGTGGAATCAAAGGGCAACCGGTAGGTATAGGTCGTTTGGAACGTTTTTGTGCTGATTATGCAATGCTGCATGGTTATGAAAGCATACAAAATATTGAAAAAAATGGAAAAAAAGTAGCAGTTATAGGCTCTGGCCCTGCCGGTCTTAGCTGTGCAGGTGACATGGCTAAGAAAGGTTACGATGTAACTGTGTTTGAAGCTTTTCATGTTGCAGGAGGTGTGTTGCAATATGGTATCCCACAATTTCGTTTGCCTAAAGAACTGGTTAATGCGGAGATTAACGGCCTAGAAAAGATGGGTGTAAAAATAGAAAAGAATATGGTCATAGGAAAGATTCTTTCTCTTGAAGAATTAAAACAAGCGGGTTATGAAGCAATTTTTATTGGCTCTGGAGCCGGATTGCCCAGCTTTATGCATATTCCAGGAGAAAATTTAAATGGTGTATATTCAGCTAATGAGTTTTTGACTAGAATTAATTTAATGAAAGCTTATAAGTTTCCGGAATATGATACACCGATTAAGCCGTATCATACAGTTGCAGTCGTAGGCGGTGGAAATGTGGCAATGGATGCAGCAAGATGTGCAAAAAGATTGGGCGCAGAAAAGGTTTATATTATTTATCGCAGAGGCGAGGAAGAAATGCCTGCCAGACTAGAAGAGGTGCACCATGCAAAAGAAGAAGGAATTGAATTCCGGTTGCTGGAAAATCCGATTGAAATTTTAGGAGATGAAAAGGGCAATGTAAATGGAATTAAAGATATTAAGATGCAACTAGGTGAACCCGATGCATCTGGAAGGAGACGCCCAGTTCCTATAGAAGGCAGCGAATATAAACTTGATGTCGATGCAGTAGTTATTGCAATTGGGCAGAGCCCTAACCCCTTACTAAAGCATGCAACACCGGATTTAAAAACTAAACCGTGGGGTGGCATTGAAGCAAATGAAGATGGCCTTACAAGCATTGAGGGAGTATATGCAGGTGGCGATGCTGTAACAGGTGCGGCAACAGTCATATTGGCAATGGGAGCTGGCAAGAAAGCTGCGGCTGCAATGGACGCATATTTGCAAAATAAATAAGTTTTGACGAGTAAAACACAAATCACCGGCCTTATGGTTGTCGGTGATTTTTTAAACAAAGGATACTTTTATCCGATTGTGGACGGAGGAGATATTTTTTGTTATGATAGAAGCAACAGAAAAAAAGAGGAAAGATAAGCAGATGTGCGAGCTGGAAATGATTAGACGATTGGAACAACATTATTTTAATGCGAAGCCGGGATTAGATTATCAAAATCCATATCAGTTGTTGGTTGCTACGATTCTTTCTGCACAGTGTACCGATGTACGCGTCAATCAAGTAACAAAAATGTTGTTTGTACATTATCCGGATGCATATGCTTTAGCTGATGCGGATTACGATTCTTTATGCCGGGAAATACATAGCTGCGGATGTTATAGTGTCAAAGCAAAAAATTTGATTCGAACGGCTAAAATATTATGCGAACGCTATAACGGAGAAGTTCCACCTGATATGGAAAAATTAATTGAGATGCCCGGTGTAGGGAGAAAAACGGCAAATGTAGTTCTTTCTAATGCGTTTGGCATTCCCGGATTAGCGGTAGATACGCATGTCTTTCGAGTTTCGCACCGCCTGGGCCTAGCGGACGCGAAAGATCCGGACGGAACAGAACAACAACTTTGTGCACTAATTCCTAAAGAAAAATGGGGCCAAGCTCATCATTGGCTAATATATCATGGCAGGCAGGTATGTAGTGCTAGAGCGCCAAAGTGCTCTACATGTTTTTTGGCAGATATATGCCCCTTTTTTGAACAAGAAAAAGAAAGAGAAGTCAAATGATTACAGATAGAACGAAAATTTATATAAAAGCCGGAAACGGAGGTAACGGTGCAGTTAGTTTTCGCCGAGAGAAATATGTTCCTAATGGAGGACCGGATGGCGGAGATGGTGGTGAAGGCGGTAGTATTATTTTTGAAGCGACACCTGAAATTCGGACATTGAATGATTATCGTTTTCATCGTAAATATCTTGCACAAAATGGAGAAGCGGGAAAGGCTTCTAATATGACGGGAAAAAATGGTCAGGATTTGATTTTAAAAGTGCCGGAAGGGACAGTAGTGATTGATGCTATGTCAGGTAGAGTTGTAGCGGATTTAAATCATGCACAAACACGAACTATCCTTAAAGGAGGAAAAGGTGGAAAAGGGAATGCTCGTTTTGCGACACCAACTCGCCAGGCGCCGAAGTTTTCTACACCTGGGCGCAAGACAATAGGGCGTGAGGTGATTTTAGAATTAAAATCTATTGCGGATGCAGGACTTGTGGGTTTCCCGAGTGTAGGGAAATCGACATTGCTTTCTATTGTTTCAGCGGCAAAACCTAAAATCGGTGATTATCACTTTACAACATTAAGCCCGAATTTAGGTGTTGTATCTGCTTTAGCTGGCAGCTTTGTTCTGGCAGATATTCCGGGTTTAATTGAAGGAGCTAGTGAAGGTGCCGGATTGGGCCATGATTTTTTAAGACATATTGAACGTACTCGTTTAATTGTACATATGGTGGATGCTTCTGGAATAGAAGGGCGTGATCCGGTAGATGATTATTATACGATTCGAAAAGAATTGAAGGCATATAGCGAAGCCTTGGCTAATAAAAAAGAAATTGTTGTGGCTGCAAAAATGGATATTCCGGGAGCAGAAGTTGGATTGGAAATGCTCCAGGCAGAACTCGAACCTAAGGGAGTAAAGATTTATCCGATTTCTGCTGCCACAACAAAAGGTATTAAGGAATTAATGGATGCACTTTCAGTTGCTCTTTTGGAAATTCCTATTCCGAAGCCGATTGAAGAAGAGGGCGTATTAGAAGAATGGGAAAACTATGATTCGCAGTTTACCTTTGAGATTATCCGTGCAGAAGATGGAATAGTTGAAGTAAATGGAAATTTGATTGATCATATTTTTGAAAGAATTGATCCCCAAGATCCGGATTCTATGCGGCATTTTGCTAAGCTATTAGAAGATTATGGGATTATTCAGGCTTTAAGGAATTTTGGAGTCAAAGACGGACAAGAAGTGAGAATGAATGGGGAGACCTTTGATTTTATTGATTAAATTGGCAAAATGCCGGAAAAGGAATAAATTATGACAGGTAAACAACGTGCAAGTTTAAGGGCGATGGCTAATGAATATCAGCCGATTATTTATATTGGCAAAGAGGGAGTAACCAATTCTCTGATTGAAGATGCAGATGCAGCATTAGAGGCGAGAGAATTGGTCAAGGGCTCATTAGGTCGAAACGCAAATATTAATTTACATGATGCAGTAAATCAGCTCTGCGCAGCATTAGGGGCGGAACCAATACAGGTAATCGGCAGAAAATTTGTTATTTTTCGTCAATCGAAAAAGAATCCGACGATTCTTCTTTAAATTGTTGCTTGCGTGTATTTCGGTAACTTAAGATTGCTAAAATACAACAGATAAGCGCTGCAATTGGATAAAGAATACTTAAACGGAATAGGAAATACCAGCAAATAAGAAAAAAAGCACAAGTAAGATATGCACGATATTTGTTTGGTGCAAAAGCGCTGTATCGCAGTTTGGTTTTATGATAGAATTTATGCATGTCTTCATGAAGCATTTTTCGGATGTTTTGTTCGCTGGCATCGATATATATATCGGCATAAGAGAGTAACTCCTGTTGACCTAATAATACAAAATGAATTCCAAGTCGATCTGAAAAGGCTTTAGCATCATCGACATAAGTTGATGTAGAGAGTAGGCAGCAATTCTTTGCTTTTAATTTTTGTAATTTTCGATAAAGAGCCATCATTTGCCGAATACCAACGGGTACTTTGGGATGATTATGGAAAGCATAACAGAACAGCTCATGTTCTTTGAAATAAAACCCATGATAGACACTGATTGGTTGTTCATTCGGATATAGTCTGGTAAAAATGTTGCGGCAGATTTCCTGGTAGGAGAAATCAGGCAATAGGGTAAGAGCTTCAAGAGCAATAGATTTTTGAATTCGATCCAATTCAGCAGTAATTAGGCGCTCTATGCGATAATGACGGTAGACAGTATGGAAAAGAATGACGCTGCTGCAAAGGCATATGCTGAGCACAGCAGCACCTTGAATAGATGCACCAAAATATCTTAATAGAAAAAATAAAAAAATAAGCAGCATAAGTGAACCCAATATGCAGTCAAGTAAATGCGCAGCAGTGCTTTTTCCACCATAACATTTGTGTTTAAAATAGCGAAGTTCTTTTTTATCCAATTTCATCAGATAATCTAACCTCCTTTGTTATTGGATAGTATTACCAGTTTGGTAAAATTTGATACGATAATTGAGGCAAGATATGAAAATCCGAAATGTAAAAATGGGAATCTTGGGCGGTTCTTTTAATCCGCCTCATTTAGGGCACCTCTTTATTGCACAAACAGTATATCGTGAGTTTAATTTAGATGGAATCATGTTACTTCCTCTAGGGATGCCTCCGCATAAAAAAAATATTGCACCTAAAGCAGACAGAGAACGGATGTGCCGCATGCTTGCTAAGGCCGCAGGAAATGGTATGGATGTATGTACAATAGAACTGGACAGAGAAGGCTATACCTATACAGTAGATACGTTATGCCAGTTGAGAGAAAAATATCCAAAATATATATTTTATTATATTATTGGAACAGATACGCTGTTTCAATTGGAAACATGGCGCGATTATCGGCGGGTATTTGCTTATACGGAGTTTATATGTGTTCCGCGACCGGGAGATGACCCAAACAAGGTGTATGATAAAATAAAGCAACTAGATCGACAGTATGGGAAAAAAATTCTTCTATGTATGCAAAGTGGCCCGGATATTTCTTCGACCCAAATAAGAGAAGAGATTCGTTATAATCGAAGCACAGAAGGGATGTTGTTGCCTGAAATACGTGAATATATTGATAAGGAGCGATTATATGCAGAGTAACCAGAGAGAGATATATATTGAAAGTATAAAACAACGTCTGAGTCCAGAGCGTTTTCGTCATTGCATGGGAGTGGAAAAGGCGGCAATACAATTGGCAAAGAGATATGATGTGGATCTAGAGAAGGCGAGTACAGCAGCATTGCTGCATGATTATGCAAAAGAATTGCCCAAACAACAATTGTTGCTTTTGGCGAGGAAATATAATATTGTCGTAGATGATATTATTCAAACTTCATTAGGGCTTTTGCATGGGCCTGTGGCTTCATGGTTGGTAAAAGAGAAATTTAAAATAACTGATGTACAAATATTAGATGCAATAAAAAACCATACGGTGGGCGCAAAAAGAATGTCTAAACTGGAAAAAATTATATATCTTGCAGATTTAATAGAGGAAACGAGAGAGTTTAGTGGAATAAATACAATAAGAGAAGCTGCAATGAATAATTTGAATGAAGCAATGCGCATGGCTTTGACTTGTGAAGTTGTATATACAATGCAACATTGCCGAGCAGTACATCCTAATTCTATAGATGCGTATAACGACCTTGTAACGTCACAAAAGGAGAAAGAAAATGAAGCAATTTAGTGAAACCGTAATGGCAGTCGCAAAAAAATTAGATGAAAAAAAAGCAAGGGATATTCTTTTGCTGGATGTAAGTAAAGCGACTATTCTCGCCGAAACATTTATTATTTGTAGTGGAACATCTTCGAATCAGGTAAGAATGTTGGCGGATGAGGCAGAAAAAACGATGGCTCTTTATGGTATTTTTAGAAAAAGAATAGAAGGTTATCGCGAAGGACGTTGGATTGTTGTCGATTTTGGAGATATCCTAGTACATATTTTTCATCGCGAAGAGAGAGAATTTTATGATATTGAACGCTTGTGGAAAAGTGAGGGGAATTATTTACAGTATGTTGGAGAATCGCCTCAACAGTAAATATAAGAGTTGAGATGTTAAACATAATAAAAGTCTTGCTATAGTTTGCAAGACTTTTATTATGTTTACAGAATGGAGATATTTAATTTCTTCTTAACTTACGGTTAAGAAGTGTTGAGGTAAATAAAATTGCTTTTTGCAATACTGTGCTATTTAAATGTTGATCTTTGGATGTTGCAATAGGGCCGGAATGATACCCTAAAGGGGAATATTCTGCCATAAAAATATCTATTTCTTTATATTTGTTACGTTTTTGAACAATATGATAACATTCTAAATTATCGAATAAAGCTTTATATTTTTTTTCTGCCTTAATCAGCGTAGAATTTCCTTGACCTAATAAGTGCAGCAAAAAAAATTCCTTGTTGCGTAAAATATTACTGTATTTTTTCTTAAAAAAAAGCTTTCCTGAAGGAAAAAAACTGCTATTATCTAAAAGTACGATACATAAGTTATCCTTTTGATATTTTTGGCAAAGGGCATGTAGAGCAATAAGTCCGGATGAATAATTATAATTATTAGAATTAAAGAAAATACCTTTAATACATAAAGCAAATGGGAGAAAAAGTAAACATGCAAAAAACAATTTCCAGTGAAACAACAAAGTAAAGATTGAACAAATAAAAAATATGAGGATCATTGGAATTAATGTTTGCAAATATTGGGCAAGCGGATTATTATAATAAAGCCGGTAAGGGAAAAAACGCATTGCCGGTGTATCATAATAGGCTGCAATAATGGCATCCGCTTTAGCAGGGTCTCCAAAAATGATATTTGTACAAGAAAAACCAAATCGGGTATGATGGTCTAAAAGAGCTGGTGTTGATGTTGAAAAAGCACGCGCCGCAAAATAGATAAATGCTTCTTTTTGTTGAGATGATCGGCGTATGGGATAATGATTAAACAGTATATTTGTAAATTCTTGTGTTGTCATGGGGGCGACTCCTTTTATACTATATTTATTATAACAACGAATGCTGTTGGAAAAATATGATAAATTTGTAAAAAATCAAAAAGAGCTTTCTTTACTTTGTTATACTATGCTATAATACACTTTATAGCGTTTTTGTAAGAATAAATAAAAAAATAGGAGGCGGAATCGGATTGAATAAAACAGTTATAAGGATCGTCTTGTTTTTTCTGGCATTTATGATTGTTTTTTCCTGCATATATTCTGTATTCGCTACAGAAATAGATGAAGAAGAGATTACGGCTGCTTCTGTCATGCTGATTGATATAGATACTGGGTCTGTTCTTTATGAAAAGAATGCAGATGAACAGCGAGCTCCTGCAAGTACAACAAAATTAATGACGGCGGTTCTCACTTTGGAGAATATGGAATTGGATCAAGAAGTGACAGTTCCTCCCGAAGCGCAGACAAGCGGTTCAAATATGGGAATAAAGCCCGGACAGACTGTTACAGTAGAAACGCTATTATATGGGTTGATGATGAATTCAGGTAATGATGCTGCGGTTACTTTAGCTATAGCAATGAGTGGAACGGTCTCTGCTTTTGCTGAAAAAATGAATGAAAAAGCCGCTGAACTTGGAATGAATCATTCGCACTTTGTAACAGCGTCGGGTCTGGATGCAGAATCTCACTACGTTACAGTAAGAGATATGTCAATTTTAGCACGTTATGCGTATAGCTTTGAAACATTGCGACAGATAATGTCAACCGAGGAAAAAACAGTTTATACGACAGATAAAAGCGTTGGGTTTGAATTACAGAATACGAATTTACTGATTCATACACCAACGGAAGATGCAAACGGAGAACCATATACGGGGCCTTCATATCTTTATGAATATGCAACAGGAATGAAAACAGGATCGACATATAGTTCTAACGGATGCCTTATTGCCAGTGCTGAAAAAGATGGACAACGCTTGATTGCATTAATTTTTGGTGATGCTTCTGAAGGAGAAAAAGATCGTTGGGGAATTGCATCGAAATTATTTGAATATGGGTTTTCAAATTATAAAAATTATGTGCTTGCAGATTTGGTTGGGGGAACAATTGATATAGATGTATTAGGTGGTCCGATAGTAAATGGAGAAGCGGTTAAATTGAAATGCATACCGTGTTCTCAATCGGGAGAGGAATCGATTACTTTACCGATCAATACAGATATTTCTTTAATAAAATATACTGTTGTACAGAATAGTACAGCATTAACTGCGCCTATTGAAGAAGGAGCTGCGGTAGGGACAATTGAAATTTCTCTTAATGATTCGATACTATTTTCAGGAGAATTGGTTGCGGCAGAAGCAATGATGACAGCAGAGGATTATGCTAAATTATCCGGTACGCAGTTAGAAATTTCAAATTTACTTGATTTGGATTCAGAAAAACGTCAAAACTTGCGGAAGTATACGTGGATATGGTTGATTTTACCGATTGCGGGTGTTGCTTTTTTTGTTTGGAGAGGAATACAGAGTAGCAGGCATTCACATAGGCGTTATCGTAATATCGAAAGAATGCCAAAATCTCCACGGCGTCGCCGGCAAATGCAACAACATCTATATGCAGAAAATCATCGAAGAAGAGGGCAGCGAATACCTTCAGGGCATGTCCGACAGCCTGTGGTACAGCGCTTACCTGTAATTATGCAAAATGAACGAGCAGGGAGTAATGTTCGAAGCCCGCGACGTGGAGCAGTGCGACGAACGTCAGTGATGCGAACGGCACGCCCTAATGTAAGACGGCCGCGTACCAGAGGAGGAGCGTGAAAAGAGCAGAAAGATACTGCTCTTTTTTTTATGTCATCAATTATGAACTATATATGGATAGTTAAAAATACTTGTTCGATATCCTGTGTAACCAGCAAAATAATATGAACAATAATTAAGCAATAAAATGTTTTTACATGTTATGAATGCTTTTTTATTTGTAAAATTATTTAACAGATAGATGCATTATAGGATAAAAAACGCTATAATACTACTGTTAAGAATATAATATACAGAATTAATACAAAATTAGTTAGATAAAGAAAGTGGGGCAAAATGGGAAATGGATATTAATTTGCCGGGAAAAAAATCTCATAAAATTTATTTTATAGGAATAAAACCGTTATTTTTTATATTAACGGTAGTATACTTGACAATCATTATTTTTGTTGGATGTAATTTAAAATTATTTTTAGATAAAAAAGAGGATTTCTGGCTGCTAAATTTGACTTCGTTGATATTATTCTTACTTGCAGTTGCTTTTTTCTTTTTTTTCCGCATAGATCAGCAAAGTAGAAAAGCAGAATGGTGGACTGACTTATTACTGACGATATTGGCTGCTTTTTTTTCCTATTATCAAATTGAAATGTTGGGTTTTAACGATATTATCAAGGCGGAAGTACAGGCAATATTTATCAACTGGGGATTGATTTCGCTGATATATTTATTAGGATACATGTTGTTTAATTCCTTTCGTGGTTCAATTATTTTTGGAAACACAGTCTGCTTTATTTTTGCAGTCGTAAATCATTTGGTTTTTCTCTTCCGAGGGACTCCTTTGTTGCCTAATGATATTTATGCTACCCAAACGGCAATGAATGTGCTTGGACAAATGACTTACGAATTACAGTATCAGACGATTTTGGGTTGTCTGCCTTTTATTTTGAATTATGCGATTGCCGGATGGATGCACTATAAAAACAAAACATTAAAAGCGCATTTGATTGCGAAAATAGGTGGGGCAGTAACTATTACTGCAGTAATGTTATTATGTGTCTGTACGGATGCGCTTTTATATTGCGGTACATCAATTAGCTACTGGAATACGGTAAAAAGTTGTAATGCAAATGGTCAGACAATGCAATTTATGATCTATATTCGAAAATCTCAAGTAGAAAAACCAAGTGATTATTCGATTGAGCAAGTAGAACAAATACAGGAAAAATATATGGATATGGATTCGGGGCAGGGAGAAGTCAAACCCAATGTGATTGTCATTATGAATGAAGCGTTTTCGGATCTTTCAGTCATTTCCGATTTCCAAACGAATGAAGATTACATGCCTTTCTTCCGTAGTTTATCAGAAAACACCATTAAGGGAAATATGATTGCATCAATTAAAGGTGGGGGAACTTGTAATACGGAGTTTGAATTTTTAACGAGCAGTACACATGCTTTTTTACCTGCATCTTGTTTACCGTATCAGCAATATATTCATTCTGATATGCCTTCCATGGCGAGTATTATGAAAGAACAAGGTTATCAGGTTTTGGCGACACATCCTTATTACGCTACGGGGTGGAGAAGATCTACAGTATATCCGTTGCTTGGATTTGATGAATTTGCCAGTATGGAAGATTACCCTAAAAATGCGCAGAAGGGTAGATTGCGTTTAATTACGGATAAGGCAAATTATCAATATTTGATTGAAAGATTTGAAAATAAAAAAGAAGATTCTCCTATATTTATATTTAATGTAACGATACAAAATCATTCAAGTTACTCGAGCGATTATAATTTTGCAGATAGGATTACGCTAAGCGATTATGATTCAGAGGAATATCTTAATGCAGAGGTTTACCTTTCATTAATAAAACAATCTGATTCGGCTTTTCAATATTTAATTGAATATTTTGAAGAAGTAGAAGAGCCGACAATTATTGTGATGTTTGGAGATCATCAGCCAGGAGATATGAATGATTTTTTAAATATACTAAGTGAGAATTTAACTGATTCATTAGAAGATTTGGCAAAACTATATACTGTTCCTTATGTAATTTGGGCAAATTATGATATTGAAGAAATAAAGTTGGATTATATTAGTGCCAATTATTTAAGCAGTATTGTAATGGAAATGGCCGGGATTAATTTGCCACCGTATAACGAATTTTTGCTACTACTTCGCGAAGAATTTCCCGTTATTTCTTCTAAAATATGTATTGATCAATTAGGTAATTATATGACACCGCAAGAAGCTCTGGAAACAAATAGTATGGTAAAGGAGTATCAATTATTACAATATAATAATTTATTTGATGGGGATAACCGAAATGATTTATTTTTTTATGGCTATCAACTAGAAGGATAAAAAACTGCAACATTTAAGTTGCAGTTTTTTTAAATATTGGTAAAATTCAAATTTTCTAGACTTTATTTTAAAAAATTAAGTTCTTTTGCAATTGCTAACATACTGCTTGTTCCGATTCGGTCTGCTCCGGCAACAACCATATCTAAAGCCTGTTTTAATGTTCGAATACCGCCAGCAGCTTTCACTTTAGCCTGAGACCCAACTACCTCTCGCATTAAGCGGACATCTTCTACTGTAGCACCGCCATAAGAAAGTCCGGTTGAGGTTTTGACAAAATCGGCTCCTGCTTTTACGCATATTTCACAGGCGCGGATTTTCTCTTCTTTGGTTAACAGACAAGTTTCAAGAATAACCTTTAAGATGGCCTGATCTGCACATGCTTCGCGTACAGTAGCAATATCGCGATAAACAGCATCGAAATCACCGGATTTCATTGCGCCAATATTCATCACGATATCAATTTCCTGTGCACCATCGGCAATAGAGGTTCTGGCCTCATATGCTTTTACGCTGCTGGGTTGCGCACCATATGGAAATCCGGCTGTGGCACCAGTTTTAACATGACTTCCGGCAAGCTGTTCGGCAACCAGAGGTGTATAATAACCATGAGTAAAAACAGTTGCCACACCATACTGAATTGCCTCATGGCAAAGTTGGATAATTTGTTCTTTTGTTGCCTCTGCTTTAAGTAGGGTATGGTCGATGAGGCTTAAGATATTTTTTTTATCAATCATAGATTTATTTTCCTTTATTTTAAATAAGGAGGGTAAACTCCCGAACTTTGCATAGTGCGAAGTCCTTGAGAAACTTCTTCCCGGTCAGATGGATATGTAATTCCCATCCAAGAAGCGTTACAGGGCAAAACCTCTACATGTAAACGACCGGAATGAATTAACTCATCAATCATTGTAGAAAGCACATATTCACTGGTTAAATCATTTTTTGGTAGGTGGCGGATAAAATGATCAAAGCAGTTTTTTGCTTCCTTAAAAATCGAAGGCTGAAATCCCCAAAAATTCATTGAAACGATACTTTCACCACTGAGAACTTGGCTTGAAGCTTCTCCGTAATTGCTGACAATCCGATTCTCGCTGTCGGGCATAATTTTATATGTTTCGGTAACACCTGTTAATTTTCCATTGGAAATATGACAAATACCGCGGTTAACAGTACCGTTACAGGATATGGTATTTTTTAATTTATATCCAATCATGCAGGCTGCTGTTTTATCTTGTGAAAAGGAAATGTTATCCAGCTGTTTCGCACAGGTAATATATGCTTCGCGACCATAATAATCATCTGCATTAATAATAGCAAAAGGTTCACAAACAATATCTTTAGCAGCCAATAATGCCTGCACTGTTCCGAGCATTTTTTTTCGCCCTGAAGGTATTTGATAGCCTGAGGGCAAATAAGCTTCATCTTGAAAAGCATATGCTACTTCAGCACGAGTTTCGGCATATGCTCCGATTGCTTGTTTAAAATCTGATTCAATTGTTCGTTTAATAATAAATACAATTTTTTCGAAGCCGGCCAATACTGCATCATGAATAGCATAATGAAGAAGAATTTCTCCATTTGGACCAAGCGGCGCAATTTGTTTAATGCCGCCATAACGCGAACCGAGGCCTGCGGCTAAAACTAACAGTGTTTTTTTCATTAATGATTAACTCCTCATTATTTTATCGGATTAAAATTCTCTTTGAATACCATTAGAGCGAACTTGTAGCAGTAGGGTACTTCCTTTTCCAAACAATGCGTCCATCCCTGATGAATATTTTTTTACCATATGTTCAGGAATAATCGCTAGGATTGTTCCTGCAAACCCACCTCCGTGTACACGCACAGCACCTTCTCCTGCCAGCAAATATTCACTATAAGCCAACGCTAATGCGATACTCTGATCCATAGAAGAATTTGGACGTAAGACATTTTGCAAATATTTATATGAGGAATCTCCTGATTCTCGAATAATTCGCAAAAAGGCACAAAAATCCTTTTTCTTCATTGCCTCAGAAAGGAGAATTGCACGCTGATTTTCTTGAAAAAAATGCATTGCACGCAATATAGCACGATCGCCTGATGATGAACGTAAGGAAGAGAGAGTAGCATAGAATTGTTTCGAGTCACATTCTCTTAAATACTGTTGCCCTAACGAAACAGCGATACTTTTTATTTCCTGAGTAATTGATGCATATTCCTGTGTTAAATGTATATGATTGCCATCTGTATTCACAATACATAAACTATGCGAACATTCAGCGCAATCACATGCAATTTTATTAACCTTGCGTTGCGTTGTATCAGCAAAATCAATTGCGCAAATACCGCCTGTTGAACAGATTAATTGATCCATTAGCCCGCAAGGTTTCCCAAAATAAAAATTTTCAGCATATTGCGCAGCAAGAGCTAAATTATACAACGATATTTTCCCCTGAGCGTAAAAAAAATTAAATAAACCAGCAATAAGTACACCAAACGCAGCTGAAGAAGACAAACCTACACCTGAGGGAATATCAGAAGTAATGTAGCAACAAAAGCCGCTAACAGGATAACCGGCGTCAGACATCCAGCGGGCTATACCTCGGATCAAACCGACTGTTGTATTGAATTCCTCTGGATTTGGATCTAAATGGTGCAAATCAATATAAAATTCTCCAAAATGATCAGATAAAATATGAATGTTTGGTTCAAAAGTTTTTTGAGCAACGGCTAACATATCCATATGAATCGCGGCCGCAACAACACAGCCACGTTGGTGATCAGTATGATTTCCGCAAAGCTCTACTCTTCCCGGAACTGTTAAGCCTACGCCTGGCACAAGGTTAAATTTATTTTTAAAAGATGCGATTGCTTGATCATTTCGATTATTCATTATATATTTTCCTCATCAGGTCTAAGCAAGTATAACATATATTGATTAAAATTTCATCTATAATCATGTAAATTCGGCAATGTATAATGCAAAAATAATCTGAATAGATAACGCACATAAAGAAAGAGGCAAAATTTTTGCCTCCGATAGATTGACAGATTAACGTTTAAAAGAAGAGGTTTCTGCTCTCTTAGCCTGAGTATCGCAGTATATGCAACGATAAGTGCGCGAAACAGGATCTGTTAAGCGAAATACTTGAGGAAGTTCCTGCTCAATAGAAGTAATACAGCGGGGATTTTTACATATTAAAACATCACGTAATTCAGCGGGCAATTCCATTCGTCTTTTTTGCACACTTCCGTTTGTAATGATATTTACTGTGATACCTGGATCAATATAGCCAAGGGCGGTAAAGTTAAGACGAATTAGTTGATCAATTTTTATTATATCTTTTCGGCCCATTTTGGAACTTGGAACATTCATTAAAATTGCTACAGAACATTGTAATGTACCGAGGTTAAGTGCATCATAAATTTCCATGGCACGCCCAGATTGAATATGATCAATAACATAGCCATTTTGGATAGAATCAACATTCATATTTATTTTACCTCCAGCAGTTTGAGAATTAAAGCCATACGTACATATTTACCATTAAGTGCTTGGCGAAAATAGCATGCTCGCGGATCGTCGTCTACGGCAGTCGTAATCTCATTGACGCGAGGCAACGGATGGAGAATGCACATATCTTTTTTTGCACTGCGTAATTTTTCGGGATTTAAAATGTAACTGTCTTTCAGACGAATATAATCTGCTTCATTAAAGAAACGTTCTCTTTGTACACGTGTCATGTAGAGAATATCTAATTGTGGCATTGCTTCTTCCAAAGAACTGGTTTCTTCAAATGGAATTGCTTTTTTAATCAAGATATCATTGCGGATATAATCAGGTATTTTTAATTCATCCGGGGAAATTAAGATAAATTTAATATTATGATATCTGCTAAGAGCACCAATTAAAGAATGAACAGTACGACCGAATTTTAAGTCTCCACATAAACCTATAGTAAGATGATCGAATTTTCCCTTTTCTCTCTTAATTGTAAGTAAATCAGTTAAAGTCTGTGTAGGATGATTGTGACCGCCATCACCCGCATTGATAATGGGAACTGATGCGTACATAGACGCTACAAGAGGGGCACCTTCTTTTGGATGTCGCATGGCAATAATATCAGCATAACAGCTGACTACTCTTACTGTATCGGCTACACTTTCTCCCTTTGAAGCGGAACTACTGGCCGCTTCCGAAAATCCCAATACATTTCCGCCAAGTTCATACATTGCTGCTTCGAAGCTAAGGCGCGTACGTGTAGATGGCTCAAAAAATAATGTTGCTAATTTTTTTCCTCGGCATTTTTCACTATATTTTTGAGGATTTAAAATAATATCCTGGGCCGTTGCTAACAATTCGTCAATTTCTTGTGTAGAAAGATCTAAAATATCAATTAAACTTCTCATGATTAACCTCCGATCCAGCTTTCGTCAGCAGGATTATTGCGGAAAGCAATAAGGCGCGCGATATCTTCTGCTTTGATATAACCGCTGTCTGCTGCAACCTGAGCAATAGTATCAAAATCGGTTAAACTGATATTTTTTACATTTGCAGCAGCAAGGCGATCAAGTCCTTTTTGCATGCCGTAAGTAAAAATGCTGACAATACCTAATACTTCTGCGCCGGCTTCGCGCAATGCATTAACTACTTCAATTACACTACCTGCAGTAGATATGAGGTCTTCAACAACAACGACTTTTTGCCCAGGTTCTAATTTTCCCTCAATGCGATTTTGGCGTCCATGATCTTTTACACTGCTGCGCACATAACCCATTGGTTTATTTAAAAGATGTGCTGCAATAGCGGCATGCGCAATACCGGCTGTGCTGGTCCCCATCAAGACTTCACATTCGGGAAATTTTTCACTAATAGTAGAAGCTATTGCTTGTTCAATATAATTTCGGGCATCAGGCGCAGTAAGAATCAAACGGTTATCGCAATAAACTGGGCTTTTAATGCCGCTTGCCCAGATAAAAGGCTGATCAGGACGAAAAAAAACAGCATGAATAGAAAGTAAAAATTTAGCAACTTCTTGGTTTAACATAAAGACCTCCGCTTAATTAACCTAAAAATTCCTTAATACATCTTTGATATGCACAAACTGGATCGGCTGCTTGGGTAATGGGACGACCGACAACAATATAGTCGGAACCAAGCTCTCGAGCTTTGGCAGGTGTCGTGACACGGATCTGATCGCCTTTTTCACCATCTGCAAAACGAACCCCAGGGGTAACTGTTAAAAATTGACAGCCACAAACTTTTTTTACGGCACTTGCTTCCAAAGGTGAACAGACTACACCATCTAAACCTGCTTTTTTGGCATTTTCAGCATAGTGCATAACGACTTCTTGCATTGGAGCTTGAATCATCAAATCTTGTTCCATCCGTTCCTGGCTGGTAGAAGTGAGTTGAGTAACTGCAATAAGCATTGGGCGAGAACCATCAGAACGTGTAAGCCCTTCCATAGCCGCCTCCATCATTGCAATTGTTCCTGCTGCATGAAGATTACACATGTCTATATCTAATGAAGAAAGAACAGCCATAGCTTTTTTTACGGTATTTGGAATATCATGCAATTTAAGATCAAGAAAAATACGATGACCTCGTTGTTTAATCGCATAAATGATTTCCGGCCCGACAGCATAAAAAAGTTCCATACCGATTTTAACGTAAGGCTTTTCTTCTTTAAAGTGATCAAGGAAATTCAAGGTTTCTTCTTTACTGTTGAAATCACAAGCAATAATGACATCTTTATTCATTGATGAGCGCCTCCTATGATTTGTTTTAAATTTGAAATACCTAATTTTTGCATAACAGAAGGTAAATTTTCAATGATATCTTTGCAGATAAACGGATGAATAAGATTGGCAGCACCAACTTGCACCGCAGTGGCTCCTGCTAACATCATCTCAATGACATCTTCAGCACTGCTTACACCACCCATACCAATAATGGGAATGGAAACAGCCTCATAAACTTGCCATACCATCCGCAACGCTATAGGGAAAATTGCATTTCCGGAAAGTCCTCCGGTAATATTGGCAAGAATTGGTTTTTTACGTTTAATGTCAATACGCATACCCATTAACGTATTGATTAAGCTGATCCCATCTGCACCTGATTCTTCGCATGCTTTAGCAATTGATGCAATATCAGCCACATTTGGACTGAGTTTCATATAAACAGGTTTGGTTGTAACAGATTTTACCGTTTTGGTAATAGCAGCGGCAGATTCAGGTGTTGTACCAAAACTCATACCGCCGTTATGCACATTTGGGCAGCTGATGTTAACTTCAATGATGCCTACTTGAGGTTGTTGATCAATTAGTTTGCAACAATATGCATATTCTTCAGCAGAAAAACCACTGATGTTGGCAACAACAGGTTTATGAAAACAAGCGGCCAACTTTGGTAATTCTTCGGAAATTACCTTTTCAATACCTGGGTTCTGCAAACCAACAGAATTTAACATTCCACATGGCGTTTCGGCAATTCGCGGGGTTAAATTACCAAAACGTGGATTCTTTGTCGTTCCTTTAAATGAAAGAGAACCGAGAATATTAATATCATATAAGTCCGCGAATTCGTAGCCATAACCAAACGTACCGCTGGCAGGGATAATGGGATTATCCAGAGTTAGTCCACTCAAACAAACTTTGGTATCTACCATAGAATTTCCTCCTTATTTAACACGGGACCGTCTTTACAAATACGCTTGTTTCCATATTTTGTTTTGCAGGAACATCCCATACATGCGCCAAACCCACACCCCATGCGCTCTTCAAAGCTCATCTGCCCATCAGTTGAACAAGTATGGTAAATAGCTTTTAACATTGCTTCCGGTCCACATGCATAATAGAAAGAATAGTCTAAATAACTTGTATTGCGAATGGCATCCGTAACAAAACCTTTTATGCCAATACTGCCATCTGCTGTGCAAAGCAAAACATGCATACCCAGAGCTTCAAATTTCTCGCGATAAAAAATCTCGTCTGCCGTATTAAAACCAAGTATGGCAATAGGCTTTTTCTTTTCTATAAGCAATTGCTTTGCCAAAGCGTACATGGGAGGGATCCCAGCTCCTCCGCCAATCAACAGAGGAGAAAAGCCGCTTTTCGCGGTATCAAATCCATTGCCCAAACCACATAGGATATCCAGGCTTGTACCCTCGTTTAGTTTGCTTAATAATGCAGTACCTTTTCCAACTACTTTATAGATGATTGTTATGTGAAAAGAATCGTAGTCGCATACGGAAATAGGGCGCCGAAGGAAACAACCATCGAGCAAAATATTGATAAACTGCCCCGGCAAACGCAGGGAAGAAGTATCGCCTTCTAAAACCATTTCAAATGTATTTTTGGCAACACAACGGTTGGAAAGTATTTTATAAATTCCTTGAGTCATAAAATGCACTCCTTATCTTTATGCATCAATAGTTGATACACCGATGGTAATTTCTTCTAAGACATCTAACAACACTTTTACCGTATCTAGCGAGGTAAACATGGTTACATTATTTTCGACTGCTGCTCTACGGATGATATATCCATCAGTTTCCTGTTCTGTGGAATTAATGTCCCGGGTGTTAATTACATAAGCAACATAGCCCCCGCGCAGCAAATCAACAATTTCATTACTTCCTTCGCTTAATTTTGCTTTGACACGGGTGCGAATTCCATGTTGACGAAGGAAATTTGCGGTACCTTGTGTAGCTTCGATATTAAAACCTAATTGATAGAACCGGCGAATAAGAGGGAGGGCTTCTTCTTTGTCGGCATCTGCTAAAGTGACAAATACAGTACCATAATTAACAACTTTAGTTCCGGAAGCTTGAAGAGCCTTATATAAAGCACGTGTTAATTTTTGATCATAACCAATGGCCTCGCCGGTAGATTTCATTTCTGGTGACAGATAAGCGTCAAGCCCACTTAGTTTAGAGAAAGAAAATGCAGGAACTTTGACATACCAACGCTTTTTTTCTTTAGGATAGAGCATATCAATTCCCTGTTCTTTTAATGAATGCCCAAGCATAACTTTAGTACCAATATCTGCTAGAGACCATCCTGTAGCTTTGGAAAGAAAGGGGACAGTTCTGGAAGAGCGGGAATTTACTTCGATAATATAAACATTTTCCTGTTTGTCTACGATAAATTGAACGTTAAACAGCCCTATAATTCCAATACCGAGTCCAAGGCGTTTTGTGTAGTCTAGAATGGTGTCTTTTACCTTTTTTGAAATGCTGAAGGTTGGATAGACACTGATGGAATCTCCGGAATGGACACCAGTACGTTCTACCAGCTCCATAATGCCGGGTACAAATACATCAGTTCCGTCGCAGACCGCATCAACTTCCAATTCTTTACCTGCTATGTATTGGTCAATCAGTACAGGTTGATCTTCGTTAATGGCAACTGCGGATTTTAGATATTTTAGCAAAGCTTCATCGCTGGACACAATCTGCATTGCGCGCCCACCAAGAACATAACTGGGGCGAACCAGAACAGGGTAGCCGATTTCATTGGCAGCTTTTAAACCATCCTCAATGTTGGTTACACCAACTCCCTTTGGACGAGGTGTACCCAGGCGGGCAGTAAGGCGTTCAAAATTTTCTCTGTTTTCTGATTGATTAAGAGCTTCAACGCTGGTTCCAATAATTCTGACTCCGCGTTTTTGCAATGGCTCGGCCAAGTTAATTGCTGTTTGACCACCTAAAGAAGTAATCACTCCCTCCGGATTTTCAAGAGTAATAATATTCATGATATCTTCAGGTGTTAATGGTTCAAAATATAGTTTATCGCTTGTTGTATAATCTGTAGATACCGTTTCGGGATTATTGTTAATTATAATTGCATCATAACCCGATTGCTTTATTGTCATGACTGCGTGTACTGTGGAATAATCGAATTCAACTCCTTGTCCGATGCGGATAGGACCTGAGCCAAGCACAATAATTTTGCGGTTGAGACTAACAATAGACTCATTCTCTTCTTCATAAGTAGAGTAAAAGTAAGGAACATAACTTGCAAATTCACTGGCGCATGTGTCAATCATTTTATAGACAGGGAAAATATTTTCTGTTTTGCGAATGTTAAAAATATCTTCTTCCTGCATATTCCAGAAATGAGCAATAACGGCATCTGTGAAGCCCATACGTTTAGCCTGATATAGGGTTTGGATATTCCCGGGGTGAGAAGCAAGTTCTTCTTCCATATCAATAATATTTTTGATTTTATTCAGGAAGAAAATATCGATTTGTGTTGCATCGCAGATCATACCAATATCTGCATGGTTGCGCAATAATTGCGCAATACCAAAGATCTGTTCACTGGTTCCTTCTTTAATAAATGACATAAGCTTCGCGTTGGAAATATCAGAAAACTTCTCCATATACAAATGATTTACACCAATTTCCAATGAACGGACTGCTTTTAGCAAGCTTTCTTCGATTGTCCGCCCGATACTCATTACTTCGCCTGTAGACTTCATTTGTGTTCCCAATTTATTTTGAGCAGAAGTAAATTTATCAAAGGGGAAACGCGGCATTTTAGTTACAACGTAATCCAGTGTCGGTTCAAAGCTGGCTGGCGTATTTGCTATGCGTATTTCATCTAAATGCATGCCAACAGCAATTTTAGCTGAAACCATTGCAATAGGATAACCGCTTGCCTTGGAAGCTAAAGCAGACGAACGGGAAACGCGAGGGTTGACTTCGATAAGATAGTATTGAAATGAATGAGGATCGAGTGCAAACTGTACGTTGCAGCCACCTTCTATTTTAAGCGCACGAATAATTTTGAGTGCGCTATCTCTCAGCATATGATATTCTTTGTTAGTCAACGTCTGGCTCGGTGCCACAACAATAGAGTCGCCGGTATGAACGCCGACTGGGTCAATATTTTCCATATTACAGATGGTGATAGCGGTATCATTGGCATCGCGCATGACCTCGTACTCAATTTCTTTATATCCTTTAACGCTTTTTTCTACTAAAACCTGATGTACGGGGGAAAGTTTAAGCGCATTTTTTAGGATTTCTATTGCTTCGTCATTGTCAGCAGCAAAACCGCCCCCTGTACCGCCTAAAGTAAAAGCTGGGCGAAGGACAACAGGATAACCAATTTGATTGGCAGCGTCGATTCCTTCCTGAATAGAATGGACAGGAATGGAGGGCAATACAGGTTCTCCCAATTTTTCACAGAGCTCTTTAAATAAAGCGCGGTCTTCTGCTTGATCGATACTCTTACTGCTAGTTCCGAGCAATTCGACTTGACATTCTTTCAACACACCGCGACGTTCAAGTTCCATTGCTAGGTTAAGGCCGGTTTGGCCGCCTATACCAGGAAGAATTGCGTCAGGACGTTCATAACGTAAAATTTTTGATAGATATTCTAAAGTGAGCGGCTCCATATAGATTTTATCTGCTACAGCAGAATCTGTCATGATGGTAGCAGGGTTAGAGTTGGCCAGAACAACCTCATATCCTTCTTCCCGCAGCGCTAAACAGGCTTGAGTCCCAGCATAATCAAACTCGGCAGCTTGCCCAATAACGATCGGACCAGAACCAATCACAAGTATCTTTTTTAAATCAGTTCTTTTTGGCATTTTTCCACTCCTCCATCAAGTTAATAAAACGATCAAATAGATAAGTACTATCCTGAGGACCAGGAGCACTTTCAGGATGATATTGTACGCTGAAGATATGGTCTTTTTCGCAACAAACCCCTTCCACCGTATTATCTAAAAGATTAATATGTGTAATTTGTAATGGTGTATTTTCAATAGATGCTTTATCAACAGCATAGCTGTGGTTTTGGCTAGTAATTTCAATTTTTCCTGTACGTATATCTTGGACGGGATGATTGCCGCCGCGATGACCAAATTTAAGCTTATATGTTTTGGCTCCGTAAGCTAAACTGATAAGCTGATGCCCCAGGCAAATTCCAAAAATAGGGTATCTACCGCGCAATTGACGCACTAAGTCAACAACCTGTGGAACATCCTCTGGGTTTCCCGGACCATTTGAAAAAAAGATTCCATCAGGCCGCATTTCTTCAATAACACTGCTTGATGTATTCCATGGAACAACAGTAATATTACAGCTACGTTTATTTAAACTGCGTACAATATTTAATTTTATACCACAGTCAATTGCAACCACATTATATTTTGGCTTAAAGGTTTTAGAATACCATCTTTTTTTACAACTGACTTGAGAAACGGCATCGTGAGGGATCTCTGTATTTTTTAGAATTTCCAGCGCACGCTCTAACGGCGTATCAATATCGGTAATTAATACTTTGCGGCTACCTAGGTCACGAATACTACGTGTCAGTTTGCGGGTATCAATATCAGTGATAGCAGGAATATTGTTTTCTTCCAAAATTTCGGAAAGAGTGCGCGTATAGCGGAAGTTGCTGGGCTGATCATTGTACTCACGGACAATCAGGCCGCCTATGCTGGGAGTACGGGTTTCAAAATCGTCATCTGTAATACCATAATTCCCGATAAGTGGGTAGGTCATAACGACCATCTGGTAGGTATAGGACGGATCGGAAATAATCTCCTGATAACCAACCATAGAGGTATTAAATACGATTTCATTTACTTTATCGCATTTGGCACCGAAACCGTAACCGGTGTAAACACTTCCGTCTTCCAATACTATTTTTCTATCATGTTCTCTAGCCATACAATCCTCCCATTTACCATTGTTAATTTACATTTTCCAAAGACTGTATCACCGGCAAAAGGCGTGCTTTTCCCTTTGGATAGAAAAGAAGCCGGGTCAATTTCATACTGTTCATCCAGCGCAAAAACACTGAGGTCGGCAGGAGCCCCTTCTACTAACGGTGAACCAATGCCAAAACGTTTAGAAGGGTTGGTATGCATTAGTTCAAGTAATTTTTCCAGTGAGAGTATTCCTGGTTTAACTAAACATGTATATAGTTTTGCAAAAGCTGTTTCTAGTCCTACAACGCCCATTAAACTTCCAGATAATCCTTTTGATTTTTCTTCGGTCGAATGTGGTGCGTGATCTGTAGCGATCATGTCAATAGTACCATCAAGAATCCCTTCAATTAAAGCTTGCTGATCCTCTTTACTGCGAATGGGTGGATTCATTTTAAAACGGCCTTCTTCTTGAATATCCATGTCATTAAGCAGAAGATAATGAGGAGCCGTTTCACAGGTGACATCTAACCCTTCGGCCTTTGCTTGACGGATAAGCGCTATACTTTCTTTTGTAGAAACGTGGCAAACATGATATGCACATTCTGTTTTGCGGACTAAGCAAAGGTCTCTTTTAATTTGCCCCCATTCGCTTTGGCTGCATATGCCACGATGACCATGTAAGTAAGCATACTCTCCATCATGTATATATCCGCCTTGCAACAAGGTATTATCTTCGCAGTGCGCAACAATAATCTTATTCAACTTTTTGGCTTTTTGCATAGCCAGATACATGAGCTCGTCGGATTGTACGCCTTTGCCATCATCTGAAAAACCGATAACATGCTCAGCAAGCTCGTCCATATTTGAAAGCATTTTACCTTGTTGACCGTAGGTTATTGCACCGTAAGGGTAAACATGAATTTTGGCATTCTGATGAATTGCTTCCAACTGAATTGATAAATGCGCCATACAATCTGGAACAGGATTAAGGTTAGGCATGGAGCATATTGCAGTATATCCGCCATGTGCAGCAGCTAACGTACCGGTTAAAATACCCTCCTTATAAAAAAAACCCGGCTCTCGAAGATGAACATGAACATCTATCAAACCGGGAAAAACAATATAATCGCTGCAATCGATAAGAACATAATTTGAGGAGAGTTGCGGAATACGATCGGAAATGGAAATAATATTCCCATGATCAATCAGAATATGAGATATCGTTTTGTTTTGTTGATTAAAAATCCGAACATTTGAAAGGATATACTTCATTGTTCCTCCTCTAAAAATCTACATATTTATAAGGGTATCACCTTTATAGATCAATGTCAAATAATTTTTATAAATTTTTTTGTTAATCATTAATGACAAAATAGTTGAAATAAAAAAAGATATATTTTTATTTATATTATAGATGCTGGTAAAAGGGAAAACAAGAAGATTGTGCTGAAAAATAGTAAATCACTATATAATGGAAAAAATTAATTAATTTGTAAAATAAAATCAGTTTGCTTGCGCAAACTATTTGACCGCATTATAATCAAAATGAAATATATTTCTTGTGTAAAATAAATAGAAAAGAGATGGCATTATGACAAAAGTTGATATTTTTTCCGGATTCCTCGGTGCAGGGAAGACGACGCTGATTAAAAAATTAATTGAGGAAGCTTATCGGGGCGAAAAGCTGGTCCTTATTGAAAATGAATTTGGAGAGATTGGCGTAGATGGGATGTTTATGCAAGAAGCAGGAATTGAAGTTACAGAAATGAATTCTGGGTGTATTTGCTGTAGTCTGGTCGGTGATTTTGGAAAGGCTTTGAAAGAAGTATTGACTCGTTTTTCTCCTGATCGCATTTTAGTAGAGCCTTCAGGAGTAGGGAAATTAAGTGATGTTATTTTGGCCGTGCAAAATGTTGATTCTTCTTTAATCAAATTGAATGGCCTGACTACAGTTGTCGACGCAAAAAAATCTAAGATGTATATGAAGAATTTTGGCGAGTTTTTTAATAACCAAGTGGAATATGCAAATTGTATTATTTTAAGTCGTACAGAGGAGTTGCCTGAAGAAAAAATTGCACAATGCATTTCTATGTTGAGAGAATATAATCAAGAAGCAACAATCATTTCTACTCCATGGAATCAATTGGAAGGAAAGCAGATTTTGGAAGCTATAGAACAGCGGAATACGCTTAAAACGGAATTGGAAATCTTATCCCAGCAGACAAAAATGCACGATAAACATAAACATAGAGAAGGCGGCTGTGGTCACGAGCATCATCATGAACATGGGGAATGCAGTTGTGGTCATGAGCATCATCATGAACATGGGGAATGCAGTTGTGGTCATGAGCATCATCATGAACATGGAGAATGCGGTTGTGGTCACGAGCATCATCATGAACATGGAGAGTGCGGTTGTGGTCACGAGCATCATCACGCAGAGGATGTTTTTACAAGCTGGGGTACGGAAACAGCCAGAGTGTTTAGCAGGGAGGCATTAGAACAGGCGTTGACTGCATTAAATGACAGTGCTGCTTATGGCTTAATTCTTCGGGCAAAGGGCGCATTAGCTTCGAAAGATGGGCAATGGTTATATTTTGACTATGTACCGGAAGAAACAAATATTCGGATTGGTAAACCTTCGGTTATTGGACGTTTATGTGTCATTGGAACTCGGATTGACGAGCAAAAACTTAAAACTCTGTTTGGTGTTATCTGAGGTGTATATGGAAATCCCGATTTATTTGTTTACCGGATTTTTGGAATCCGGTAAAACGCGATTTATTCAGGAAACATTAGAAGATGAGAACTTTAATGCAGGAGAAAATACATTGCTTCTGGTTTGTGAAGAAGGGATAGAAGAATATAATCCGGATAAATTCTCGGATAAGGCTAATATTCATATTGAGTATGTAGAAAATATTAAGTTATTGGATACGAAGAAGCTTGTTGCCTTAGAGCATCAGTGGAAGTTGGACCGTGTAATGATTGAACATAACGGGATGAATATGGTCAGGGATTTAATGGAACGTTTACCCCAAAACTGGGCAATATATCAGGAAGTAATGTTTGCTGACGCCACAACATTTTTAAACTATAACACAAATATGCGTGGATTAATGGTGGATAAACTGCAGGGATGTGAACTTATTGTATTTAACCGTTGTAATCCGCAAATAGATAAAATGAAACTGCATAAAATTGTTCGAGGATCTAATAGAAGGACAAATATTATTTATGAACAGGAAAATGGAGAAATAGAATATGACCAAATACAGGATCCACTTCCATTTGATCTTAATGCGCCTGTAATTGAAATTAAGGATAAGGATTATGCGATTTGGTATCGGGATATTGTTGAAGAATTAACAAAGTATTCCGGGAAAACAGTTTGTTTTAAAGGGATTGTGGCCTTTAATCGCTCTCAACCGAAAAATACATTTTTTTTAGGGCGCCATGTTATGACATGCTGTGTAGAAGATATCACATATATGCCTTTTTTATGTAGATGGAAAGAGGCGGATAAGTTGCATATGCGTGATTGGATTACGGTTACAGCTTCAGTAGAAATTCAGTTTAACAAACGTAACGGTCAGAAAACACCGGTATTTCGGATAATTTCTGTTGTCCCTGCACAAAAGCCAGATCAAGAAGTTGCAACTTTTTATTAAGGTTTAATAAAAATGCCTGCTGTCGGCGGGCATTTTTATGTTATACTGTAGATAGAAAAAGAGAGGAATAAAGATGGAACGGAAAATTTATGTTAATTATGGCAGTGATGCCCGGTTAATGACAATTGCATTATTGGAAGCTGCAAATATATCTGAGCGTATTCCCAAAGACGCAAATATTGGATTAAAACCGAATTTGGTGTTGGATAGCCCTGCTTCGCAAGGGGCAACCACACATCCCGAAATCGCTGAAGGTGTAATTCAGTATTTACAAATGCATGGATTTAAAAAGATTTTTATTATGGAAAGTTCGTGGGTAGGTGCGTCTACAGACAGAGCGTTTTTAACATGTGGTTATTCTGAGTTATGTAAGCGTTATCATATTCCATTTTATGATTTAAAAAAAGATGAAACGATACAGATAAAAACGCCTATTGGTCCCCTATCTATATGTAAAAGAGCATGGGAGGCGGATTATCTAATCAATTTGCCTGTACTTAAAGGTCATTGTCAAACAGTAATGACATGTGCTTTAAAAAATTGTAAAGGATGTATTCCCGACCGGGAAAAAAGGCGATTTCATGCGTTAGGGCTGCATAAACCTATAGCTGCATTGGCAGCGACGCTTCGGCCTGCACTTACAATTGTCGATAGTATTTGTGGGGATCTTGATTTTGAAGAGGGAGGTAATCCAATTCAAACACAGCGGATTTTTATGGGAGAGGATCCGGTCCAAGTAGATACATATGGATGCAGTTTGATTGGAGTAGATCCGCAAAAAATAGAATATTTAGCGCTTGCACAAGAGTTTGGAGCGGGAAGTATGGATTATACACCTGAGGATATCATTCTGCTGAACTCTCCTCTTAACGATCATTCCGAAGGGAAAATCTATCATGGAAAGGCAGAATATTTAGCGGCTTTTGTACAGCAAGATCAAGCCTGTTCTGCTTGTTACGGTTCGTTAATTCATGCATTATATCGATTGCAGCAGCAAGACCAATTGCAGAAACTGCCCCATATCTATATTGGGCAAGGTTGGCGAGGAAAGACTCTTAACGGAATTGGGGTTGGCCGTTGCTGCGCTGGGGCAGAGCTGCACATTAATGGGTGCCCGCCAAGCGCACAGGAAATATTGCGAGTATTGCAGGAATGGATACAAAAAGATGAAGGAAAACTTTAATTAATCATATAAGGAAGGACATAACAATGAAAATCATAAGCACGGATAAAGCGCCGGCAGCAATCGGGCCTTATTCCCAGGCGATAGTAACGGGAAATTATGTTTTTACTTCAGGACAAATACCAATAGATCCGTTAAGCGGAGAAGTAAAAGGGGATTGTATTGTTTGCCAAACCGAACAGGTCATGTCTAATTTAAAGGAGGTTTTGCAAGCTTCAGGTGCCGGATTTGAAACCGCTATAAAAACAACTTGCTTTTTGACAAATATGGCTGATTTTGCGGAGTTTAATCGTATATATGAAAAATATTTTGTCAATAAACCGGCTCGTTCATGTGTTGCAGTCAAGGATCTGCCCAAAGGAGTAAAAGTAGAAGTAGAAGTCATTGCAGAATTGAAATAAAAGTAATCTGTTGACCCAATGAATACTGTGAGGTATATTCAAAAAATATTTTAATATAGCTATTTATAGATAATTAAAAGGGAGTTGCCGTTTGGCAACTCCCTTTTTAAAAAAAGTTCTATGAGGTAAAAACAAAAAATATGATATTGGTAAAGTAATAAAAAAAGAATATGCCTCAAAGAAAGGATTATAAATGAACCGTAACAAAAATGGGAATTATTTTTCACTAAACAGGAATATTCCTGCATCGGGAAGAATGTATACACCACAAGAAGAGTATGAGCAGTTAAAACAACAATATCCACAGGAGGGAATTTTTAAAGCTCAAGTTTATGCTGGAGACAGGGGATTTCCGATTCCAAATGTGAAAGTGGAGGTAACAAAAAAGTTTTTAAATGGTGAATATTTGATTGATACACAACTAACGGATATGTCTGGATTAACTCAGCCGATTTTTTTGCCTGCACATCCGGCAACGGAATCAAACCAACCTGGAAGACCTCACCCATATACAACTTATGATGTTAAATTTTCGCATCCTGATTACACAACAGTTATTGTGCATAATGTTGCTATTTTTGAAGGAATTACCTCTCTGCAATCCATGGAAATGATCCCAAGCGGCGCGGCATCGGATGGAAGGACATTGATTGAATATTATGTTCTTGAACCTGATCAGATAAACGGTTAGGAGGAAAAAATGGTACAATATGGTTACCCTGTAATCCCTGAAACAATTACAGTACATTTAGGCACACCAAATGAAAATGCACTTAACATAGAAGTGCCATTTGTAGATTATATAAAAAACGTTGCTTCGAGTGAGATTTATCCGACATGGCCGGAAAATGCAATTAGAGCAAATGTTTATGCGCAAACCAGTTATGCATTAAATCGAGTATATACGGAATGGTATCGTTCCAAAGGATATAATTTTGATATTACGAATTCTACTTTATACGATCAAGCTTTTGTAGAAGGAAGAGATATTTTTGAAAATGTAGGTCGGATTGTAGATGAAATTTTTAATGATTATGTGCGAAAACAAGGAAGTGTAGAACCTTATTTTACACAATATTGTAATGGAACGACATCGAAGTGTCCCGGGCTTTCCCAATGGGGTACAGTCTCTCTTGCCAACCAGGGCTATACACCTTATGAAATATTGCAGTACTATTATGGGGACGATATTGAAATTGTCTTTAATGCTCCGGTTCAGGAAGTTGAAGAATCTTATCCAGGAATTGCACAACGTTTAGGTATGCGCAATAATGACATCCGAATACTGCAAGGACAGTTAAACCGTATTCAACAGAATTATCCAGCTCTTCCCAGAATTGCACAGGTCAACGGTGTATTTGGTATGGATACGGAAAAGGCCGTTAGGGAATTTCAACGTGTATTCCAGCTACAAGAGGATGGAATTGTCGGTAAAGCAACGTGGTATAAAATTAAGCAAATTTATAATGGCGTAAAACAGTTAGGTGATTTAAGTTCAGAAGGAATACAACCTGAAGAGTTGGAACCGGTCGTGCTTACGGAACTGATTCCGGGCACTTACAGTAACGAAATGAAAACTGTACAATATTATTTGGCGGTTATTGGTTATTTTATTAGTGGCCTTTCTTCTACTGCCCAAATTGACGGATATTATGGGCCCGAAACAGAAGAGGCAATCCGACAATTCCAAGCTTACTATGGTTTGCCCGCCACTGGGCTTATCGATCGACAAACATGGAATCAAATGATTCGGATTTATAATGAGATTAATGCAGCAATTCCGGATGAATTTTATCAGGGAATGGGTGTGCTGTTTCCGGGTTTTATGCAGTACGGGATGGAAGGAGAGAGTATACAGTTATTGCAACGCTATTTAATTGCTGTTGCAGATGTATATCCCGATATTCCTAAAACGAAGGAAACAGGATATTTTGGACAATTAACATTGGCTGCTGTCAATGCGTTTCAACAGCATTTTGATATTCCGGTTACTGGAATTGTAGGTCCGGCAACCTGGGATGTTCTGGTACGGGAATATAATCAGACACGATAATATTTTAAAAGAGAAGCAAGTCGCTTCTCTTTTCTATGTTTGCCAAGCTATTGGATAAACCAAAAGAATATGTTATACTAAAAATAATATTGACAAAAGATGTTTGGAGAAAAAATATGCAGCAGTTTGTAATAGTAACGGATTCTTCATGTGATTTATCTGCACAGATGGCTTTGGATCTTCAATTGGAAGTTCTTCCGCTTTCTGTAACAATAGAAGAAAATACTTATAAAAATTATTTGGATGGGCGGGAAATTTCAGCAAAAGACTTTTATGGCAGAATTAGGGAAGGGAAGAGAGTAGTTACTTCGGCCGTGAACACAAATGCATTTGTAGAGGTGATGGAGCCACTATTAATGCAGGGAACGGATATTCTATATTTAGGATTTTCTTCAGGGCTTAGTGGAACTTATAATGCCGGAGCAACAGCCGTACGTGAATTGGCAGAAAAATATCCGCAAAGAAAAATTTATGCTGTTGACACATTGTGCGCGTCAATGGGTGAAGGGTTGCTAATTTATCTAGCTGTACAGCAAAAAAACACTGGTAAAACGATTGAAGAAGTACGCGATTATGCAGAAGAGACAAAGTGGAAAATTTGTCATTGGTTTACGGTAGAAAACTTAATGCAATTAAAAAAGGGCGGCAGAATTTCGGCTACAACGGCTATTGTCGGAACAATGCTCAATATTAAGCCGGTAATGCATATGGATATGCTTGGGAAACTGGCGGCTGTAAGTAAAGTGAGGGGAAGGAAAGCATCTATTCGTGCTTTATTTAACAGAATGGCAGAGCACGTGGTCAATCCGGAAGGGCAAATGATTTTTATTAGTCACGGAGATTGCGAGGAAGAGGCTCGGGTTTTGGCGGAAATGATTCGGGAACAATGGCCGGTAAAGGATGTTGTTCTTAACCATGTTGGCCCTGTTATTGGGGCTCATACTGGACCTGGCGTTATTGCACTGTTCTTTTTGGGCGATAATCGTTGAGTAAGAAGGAATTCATGATAAAAAAACCTTAGTGCATATCTTTTGCGAAGAGATAAGCCTAAGGTTTTTTATTAAATGCGCAAACAAATTAGAAAATAAATTGCAGGATAAACCCAACGGTGACCGATATACCATACAAAATCAGTAAAATAGAAAAATTCTCTTTTTGAGATGGATTGGATTTAAAAAGCAACAATAAAGCAACGCCGGAATTAGAGCACAGTCCGGCAAGAAGTGAAGCAAACGATAGACCTCCTGATAAAAAAAGCTGTGTTAAAAGAACTGAGGAAGCACAGTTTGGAATTAAACCAATAAGGGAGGACAGAAAAGGCTGGAAAACAGAACCGTTAAGTATAAGCGAAGAAAAAACTTCTGTTCCAATTAATTCCATAATTAAACCAATAAAAAAAGTAAAGATAAACAACGGTAAAACCGTAATAAACGTATGATACAGTGCCGCGCTCAGTAGCGAGCGTTCTCCATGGCAGCCGCAAGAAGCGCAGAATGTATGCATATCTTTGGTTGATTTTTTGGTGGCATAGAAAAAATCAATGATTAACCCAGAAATACATCCAATTAAAAATTTGCAAAGTAGTAATCGCCAAACCGTATTTAATTGGTCGCCGCGACTAAGTAATATTAATAAAGCTTCATCTGAAGTGGAGAGCAGTACAGAGAGGAGAGTTCCTAAAGAGATGAGCCCTCCTGCATAAAGATTGGCGGCGGCAGCGGAAAAACCGCATTGGGGAATAAGGCCAAAAACCGCTCCAAGAGGAGCCCCCAAAAATTTGGAAGAGGATAGCCAGCGGTTTATGCGGTTAGCTGCTTTATGTTCGCAAAACTCCATAAAAATAAATGCGATAAAAAGAAAAGGAAGAGTTTTTAACGTATCCAATAATGCGTCAATTGCTAAATCTAATATCATATCATTTTCTCCTTTAGGGTAAAAAAAATAAAATATACTTACGGTAGGCAAAAAGTACAGACAAGCACACCCTAAAGTTATTTGGAAAATAGTTCACTGACCAATTGATTAACTAATTTTCCGTCAGCTTTTCCCCGAACTTTTGGCATGAGGGCTTTCATGATTGCACCTTTATCAGAAAATGTTGGTTGAGCAAGATGAAGCTGCCTAAGAACTTCAGAAATTAGCGGGCGGATTTCTTTTGCATCCATAAGTTTTGGAGCAAATTCTGAATATATGGCAATTCTTTGGCGACATTCTTCAATGAGTTGTACTCGGTCTTTTGGTATAGTATCAATTGTTTCTTGCGCCTCCTTAATTTCTTTAAAAATAATACTATTTTCTTCTTCTTCTGTAAGTTCTGCATGCTTATCAATTTGCTTGTTTTTTAGTGCAGATAACAATAAAGATAGCGCGTCCTTCCTTTCTTTATTACCGGCTTTTAATGCAAGCATCATTTCTTTGCGGACCAATTCTATTTTAGACATTAAACTATTTCACCTCGATTTTTTCTTATTGTACGGCGATAAAGCGCTTTCGTCAATGATACTAAAATTAAAAAATAAATTGGAAGTAAAAACAATTAAACAGGAGGCTTTTTTTTAAATCTTTATAAAAAATACTTTTTATTCTGTTTATTCATTGATATAATAAAGAAAAAAGCGATAAGGAGAAGGAGGAGGACAATGAGTACAACAAGTGATACGCCGTTATTATTATTGGATAACAGCGCGATGATGTCGGTGATTAATCAGGGTGATTACAGATGTACAAACCTATCTTTTGAAGAGGCAAAAGCAGTGTTGGATATGCATGGGGATTATGATGTAATTAAATGTTTTTCGGACAGCGCTTTGGAAGAAGTAATTTTTAATTATTTGGGAATAACACCGAGAGATTATCCTTATAAAAAAATTCGCTTTATGAGGCCTTCTCAAGAAGCTATTGTATTTAAATTGTATATTACGCCTTCGGAAACGCAGCCGGTTATTAATGTGGATGGAATAGAAGCAAAAAAAATTCAAAATGTTTATGTTTATTGTCAGTTTATTGCAAGATATAAATGAGAGGGGGGTTCCCCTCTCTTTTTATATTGCTTATACAAAATAAATAGGAAATTAGCAAAAGAGTATAATATTTTATAAAGCATAGAATTTGGTATACGCGATTTTAGTTATTTTCGATTTTCTTTTAAATCAAAAAACAACCAATTATTTTTATAAATGGCTGTCTGGCTGTATATTTAGATTTCATTTGAGAAATTTTTTGAAGAGTAGGATGTTTGATTTGTTAGCCTACAAGAGGTTGGGTTGTTTTTCAAGATTTAAATTGCTGGGCGCTGTCCGCTTTTATTTATATATTTTTATATATTCAAAAAGCATTGTATAGGGCTTTTCACCTTTGTTCATAGCAAAAGCAAACGGTTTGTTCTGCTCTTTTGAGATATACTCGAGGAGATAGCTATTCTCTTTGGTGAAAAAAATTGTATTTAAATTATACGGGTTATTCGCTTCCAGTGTTAAAAATAGGATATCACTAGGAGAAATAACATCCTTTACGCCGGAAATATTTTTAAAAAAATGTCTGCAATTTCAGAATACACTATGAGTATATCGAGAGACGATGGCATAACAGTAATATCTGAAGTATCCACATATCGCTGCTCTTTTCCCGAACAGCTGGTGCATGTGTTTTTTAACGCTGCTGTTGGGCTTATTTTTAGATGAGCCTTAAGCGTTGGGAGTATGCGCTGTGTCTATCGACATCTTATATCTCTAAAGCTGTCGATCATCTCTTTATATCTAAAAAATTTGATTTATTTTGAATATGTTATTTCTAAACATTTTTATATAAAAATTGCCGCAACAGCAAATATATAGTAGAATGGAGATAAATAAAAAATCTATTTTTTAAGGAGAGCGTAAACTCTGATGAAACGAAGTGAAATTAACGAAATAATCAAAAACGCAATCTCTTTTATTGACTCTTTCCAGTTTGCTCTGCCGCCTTTTGCACTTTGGTCGCCAGATGATTGGAAGAAAAAAGGACCAGAATGCGACGAAATCCGCGATAACATGCTGGGATGGGATATTACTGATTACGGGCTTGGACGTTTTTCCGATATCGGCCTTGTATTAATTACAATCCGAAATGGCAATCAGAATAATTCGTATTATCAAAAGCCCTATGCTGAAAAAATATTGATTAGTCAGGAAAAACAAGTTTGTCCGATGCACTTTCATTGGAAAAAAATGGAGGATATCATTAACCGTGGCGGTGGTATATTGATGATGCAATTATATAATTCTACACCAACAGAAGAGTTGGATATGTTAAATCCAGTGCATGTTGTGTCAGACGGTATCGCTCTGACTATCCCAGCCGGTACAATATTAGAGCTAAAACCCGGTCAAAGTGTCACACTGACTCCAGGAATGTATCATGCATTTTGGGCGAAGGAAGGTTGCGGTCCGGTTCTTATCGGAGAAGTAAGCCAATGTAACGATGATAATACAGACAACCGCTTTTTAGATCCTATCGATCGTTTCCCGGAAATTACTGAAGATGAACCCGCGCTGCGTTTATTGTGTACAGAATATCCAAAAGCATTTTCTGCAAAAACTGTTTCGGAAATTGAATAGTGATTCTATTTCATATCAAATAAAAAAGATAGAAAAGGATGTAAAAAATACATCCTTTTTTCATTGCTTTTCCTAATTACTTTTCCGATCTGAGTTTTTTTGAAGAACAATTTTTCTACAATTTAGTTTTCGTTTTTATGATTTACAAGTAGTAAATCCCTTTCTATCATTTCCTTTTCAACACCTAGTGCTACTGCAAGTTCGCCACAAAGCAATTCTTCTGCTCTATTTTCATATAATCTGTCGGTTTGACAAAGCTTCCTGCCTCCCTTTTCCATATTAGCCCGCTTATGATAAATATAAGAAAGCAATCGCAATATATCCATAACCTCTCCCGAAGCCAATAGTGATTTATAGTAATTCGGCAATTCCCTTTGTTCAAGTTGAGGTATTTGTGTACTAAACTTTTTTAACAGTTCAGGAATTTGTTCAAGTAATTTTCGCGCATATTCTTTTCCTAAAATTGGGCGCATCAATACTTTTGCATTAATCGGAATAAAAATAGTTTCACTTCCATAAACAGGCTCTAACGTATAATATTCTTGACCTGAATCCATACCAGACAATTGCGGATCTCCGATTGCCGTTACTTTACATACACCACTTTTGCCATACATAATATAGGATCCAACCTCAAACATATACGCTTCACCTCCATACAACTTTTTCCATTTATTGTATTATAGCACATTTTTTGGTTTTATGTAAGAGGTTGTTTGTACAAAAATTTAATTAAACCCGATAAAAATTCTATAAAATGAGTTTATTTATAGAATAAAAAGGTACCTATATTTTACCTCATTCTTTATATTTAACAAAAAAAAATTGTAATACTCTATTTAAACAAAAACAAAATATCTTATAAACAACTTTTATGAATTGGATATTATTCAAAAAAGAAAGGGTCTGTGGCAGATCTTTTCGCCATGACATCCTTGAGAGGCATTATTATTTACCTGTATGTCAGACAGGAGGGGTGCCATTGGGTTAAAAGTAGTAAGTACAGAGCCTTGCCGACATACTCGTGACAGCTTTTACTAAGTCGCCTGTATTATTCCGCTGTGCTGCGAAAGGAAGCCACAAATAAAGTGCAGAAATCTTTAAGAAGACAGGAGATTTATTTTTACTTATTGATAGTGGGCTTTAAAAATATTAGATTTGAACGAGCAAAAATTTTAATGAATAACGGGAAAAAGTTAGAAATAATATTACAAGAGTTATAATGAGCTTCCCTTTATTCTTAGTGTAGAAAAAGTATTTGCGGCGCTTGGGCTTTCTCAATTGAGTGCGTACAAGCTGTTTCGTTCGAACGACTTCCCGAGTATGCGGGTGGATAAACGACTGATAGCCAGCAAAAACAACTTTATCGGACGGATTGCAAACAGTCGAGAGGTGCGGCACGAGTAATATAAAGGAAAAGATATTTAACACTATGGACGTAAAAAACCTTATGAATATCAAATTGTCACCGATACATGACATGGTAGGTGACGTCATGGTTACCAAGTTGTACGTTCTCGTAGCTAAGTCGCTTTGTGGTAAGCCTACGTATTAATGTGGTGTTCTGTATATCTTTTTGGAAGGATACTGCCAAGCGTATTTGCAAGCGCTTTATACAGATGAACAAAGAGGTACTCAAAAATCTGCATTTTACCTCTTATGCGCCAAAGCTGAACGAAGGACTGCTAGGGGAGCTGTACAACTTTTTAGGAACAGCCCGATGTAAAACTGGTCGCGATCGACACGCTGCTAAAAATAAACAGAGAGGTAAATGCTGAGCAAGGAAAGCTTTGCGCTATCGATGACAACGTCCTGTCTTAGTTCAAAATTGTTGCAGATGAATTTCGCATGATGCATCCCTTACGAAAAAGCAAAATAGGCAGCATACTTGCCTATATATAGGGCACAAGCAAATAGAAACACACGTATTAATTAAAATCAAGGTTTTAATAGCTGTGTTTTTGATCATAATTATTTTATTCTCGTTTATGATCTATTGTCTTAGTTAGTACCTGAATATATTACGTTGTTTGGCAACTCGTTCATTAGTTGCTACAATCGGATTTGTTTGTTTTTCATGCAGATATTATAATGTGAACTATAATCAAGTTGGTCAGTTGTGTCAATATATATATTAGATGAGGTATATACACGATGAAGAAAAATTTATTTTTATTTTCTATTCTCTTGTTAATGTTATTTTTGTTTGTTGGATGTACTTCGGTAGATGATCCAGATCTATTCACGCACATTACCATTGGCCAGGAGTATTCAGAATCTGTTTCCTGGCTAAAGGCGAATCATCTAGAATATACTGAAAGCATATCTCCAGAAGGATATGTGCATGATAAAGAAATACAAATTGAACAAGATGGGATCAATTATCGTTTTCTGTACTATGTGTCTCCGGTAGATCTTCCCAATAAGCAGGTATATCGGCTTGGTTTTATAGACTACACCAAACCTTCTTCCGCTTCTGAAATAAAAGACGCGATTTCTGGATTTTCGCAACCATCTTGGTATGATGACGAAAATCTTCCTTATTATGAAAAGAAAGAAGATGGCGTATACCAGACTTTATGCGTCTTATCTGATAAATCGATACGAAAATGCCTTTCTATCTTTCCCCTCGATGCAATCCCTCTTTATCCTTACGCAGATTTAAATGGTGGAGCGTTTAATCGTGCGCTTCCATTAGAACTAAAGTTAAAAAACGAAGGGGCCTCTGCTGTGATATATGACTATTATTCACTTGATGATTTGCAACAATCTATTGCGTCGCTAGGAGATGATTTTAATAAAGCAGTTTTGATAGCCAACGAAAAATGGATAACTTCTGATAATTTTATTTGCGAAACTGACGATGGCCAATTTTATTACTTTGTAGATAGCAAAACCGGTAGAATCGAAATACGGCTTAAAAATTTGGAATTTGAGATAAATGGAACGCAAATTTTAAATTATGATGATATGGTCTCTCTGCTTGGATATCCGCATGATCTTTCTTACTCCAAAAGTAACGGATATAAGGCTATTTATGACGGTTCCGCTAGCGAATATAGTTATTATAAACTAACGATTTTTTTGAATACAGATCTAAAGCCTATTCAAATGGAACTTGAAATTTCTTAAAAGAAGTTTAGTAATCAACCCCTTTCTAGCTGCTATAGTTCTAACAGCACCAAAGCCGACGATTACGCATGACCTTTGATATATGTATAATCCCGGATTAGTTCATGCACTTCTTGGATATTTTTTTGATTTAAAATTTTTGACATATTACCTTTAATTGTCAAAATCTTATTACCATCACAATTTTTTCGTACCAATCCGATGTGACTTACCGACCTGCCAGCAAGCAGCATCCTTGTAAAGGAAATAAATGCAGTCTCCTTTACGCGGAAGATATTCAGACACAATTGTTCTAGAGGCATTTTTGCGAATAAACTATTTTTTCAGTGTAGGTACCCTTTGGAACTAAAATATCCATAATCCCAACTTTATTTACACACCATGCAAAACAGTTAAACCATGCAGCTCTTTTACTTTCGTATTATGTGCCATATTTACTATACCCTTTTTCGTGTGAATATCCAACTTCTGCTGTTGCGGCCTGGATGAGTCTATCAAAGATTGTGCCTCTAGAAGCAGAGTTTAATCCGTCTATATATTGAAATGCATAATTTTTATTTTTAGTCTATCTACCCGTTACGGCAGGAAGATTTTGACAAGCAGCTTCGTAGATTTCATTCAAAGATATATTGGCAAGAAATCCGTTTCGTCTATTCTGATGGGCTTGCTATCAATGTGTAACAAGAAAAATGCATAAAACTTTAGTTGTTTTTTACAAAACAAAAAACCCAGAAAATGCATGTTTTTTGGGTTTTTTGGCGTACCCGGGAGGATTTGAACCTCTGGCCTTTGGAGTCGGAGTCCAACGCTCTATCCAGCTGAGCTACGGGTACATATTTGATTGTATGGTGGATAAGCCTTTGGAGTCGAACTTCTACACTCTATCCACATGAGCTGTAAGCACTAGCAAACAATAATTGCTTTTTCAGTATACACCCATATTAATGCAAAATCAAGAAAACATAGATACTTTCTTGGAAAAGAGATGACGTGGCGCAGGAAAAAGAGTATAGTATAAGAGTATAATATGGGTAAAAGAATGCAGGTAAAGGAGTTTTTTTCTTGATTAACGGAAGTACAAATGGAATAAAACAGCACATTTTGGATGAGATGGATCTCATTTATGAACATCGGTGCGCCTCCGATGAATTTATCAGTCAAACCCTGGTTAATTATTTGGAAAAATATACTGGTTTATTAAAAAGGGAAATTTCAATATATCTTTCTAGAGCAGGGAAAGTGATTGACGTTTCTGTCGGAGATGTTGATCACGTAAGTTTGCCCTATGTTCGAAAGCGCAGAGGATTGCAAGGGCTTTCTGGTGTTCGGTGTATTCATACGCATCCCGGGGGCTCCTCTTGTCTGTCATCTGTTGATATTGCAACACTACTGTCGGCACGCTTAGATTCTATGGCTGCATTGGCGGTCAGAGATGGTAAAGCACAAAGTTTACAGGCGGGTTTTATCGGAGAAACATTAACTGAGCCGTTTGTTTACGGTCCATATCCCGTATATCGTTTGCCTAATGCATTTTTTATGCAAGAAATTGAACGGGCAACGGCTCGTGTAGCAAGACTCGTACGACTTCAGGATACGCATTTAAAAAAGGAAAGAGCAATTTTAGTGGGTGTTGGAGCAAAGGCAAGTGAAATGCAGGAACTTGCTATGCTTGCTGATACTGCGGGAGCTGAAGTTGTCGGCCAGATATTGCAGGCTAAAGTGAACAGTGATTCCTCATTTTATGTCGGGAGAGGAAAGCTAAAAGAACTATTACTTGAAATTTCTGCTTTAGAAGCGGATATGATCATTGTAAATGATGAGTTGAGCGCAATTCAAACACGAAACCTGGAAGAACAATTGGGAACTAAGGTAATTGATCGGACGGTTTTAATTTTGGATATTTTTGCGCGTCATGCAAAAACTAGGGAAGGTAAATTGCAAGTTGAACTTGCTCAGTTAAAATATAATCTTCCCCGGCTGATGGGATCCGGACTGGCTCTCTCCAGGCAGGGCGCTGGAATTGGCACGCGCGGCCCCGGCGAGACAAAACTGGAATCCGATCGTCGTCGTATTCACCGTCGTATTTTTGAACTGGAAAAAGAAATTGATCAGTTAGGTGTACAAAGAAAACTTCGTAGAGAGCAGCGGGAAAAAAATCAAATAAAGGAAGTTGCTCTGGTTGGCTACACGAATGCAGGAAAAACAAGCCTGCTTAATGCTCTTGCAGATACAGAGCAATATGCTGAAAACAAATTGTTTGCAACGCTGGATCCTGTTACCCGTAAGGTGATGCTGCCTTCCGGAAAAGAAATTTTACTGACTGATACGGTAGGCTTTGTCAGTAAACTGCCTCATGAGCTTGTCAGTGCATTCCGTTCTACATTAGAAGAGGCAACAAGAGCAGATTTGTTGTTAGAGATCGCAGACGCTTCAAACCCGGAAAACACTGAACAAAGGCAGGTTGTTCAGGAAGTTTTGCATGGTCTAAATGCTTTAGATAAGCCGATGATTCATGTTTATAATAAGGCGGATCTTCTTTCTGCACAGCCATTGCTGATGCCCCCAAATTCGTATTATGTTTCAGCAAAAACAAAACAAGGGCTTAATGAATTGTTAGAGGCGATTGATGCAGCGCTACGACCAAAAATGGTAGAAATTACTCTCAAGTTAGGTTATCATGAAGGGGCTAAATTATCACAATTGCAGAAATATGCAGAAAAAATTGATATTAAGTATGACGAGAAATATATGCATATTAATGCCGTATTGCCAGAGGATGCAGCACGCCGAATTTTTGGCTGAGACGTTCGGCGTGCCATAAAAATAATAGAAGGCTCAGACAATTAATTTTCCCCAAAAAATAACCGTTTCGTTTTTTACTGTAAGGGAATCTTGGTCGGTCCAGTTGTCAATTAATTTCCACAATGCTTTTGTATACGCTGCATAACGAGGGTCATTCGGATCAGGCGCATAAGAAGAGGATAAACTGCGCTCAATAAATTTTTCTTTATGATAATGTAAGGGAAATAAAAATGATTCCCGGTGTAGTTCCTGACCGAAAAAGGCAGGCATTTCCCGTTCGGTTTTTTCCAGTCCATGCCTCAGAGAAGAAAAACCGGGGCAGAATTCTTGACACAAAAGGTGCTGAGCGCGGGTTAACGGGTCCTCAGGATCTCGCGCATTGAGCAAGATACAAACGATCCCTTCTTTTTTTAAAAGACGTTGGCATTCCTGACGGAACAGATTGGCATTAAACCAGTGAAAGGCCGAAGCAACTGTTATTGTGGTAAACATATGTGATTTCAATCCCGTGTGTTCGGCAGAAGCAGGAACAGAATGGAACAATGTGTTATTTGCAAACCGGAGTTCTGCTTTTGCGCGCATTTGTGGATTTGGCTCAACGCAATAGGTAACAATCTTTCTGTTAAGAAGTTGCTGTGAGAAAATCCCTGTTCCGGAACCGATATCCGCAACAATAGCGCTTGGGGGGAGTATGTGTTCAAAAATGAAATTGATTGCGTCCGGTGCATAACCTGGGCGTGCACGGTGATAATGATCGGCGCGTTGATTAAATAATTGTTCGTTTGCCATATTAATTATAATATCCTCATAATAGAATAGATGGTTATTGAGTGAGATGATAAAAACCCGGAAATATTTTATCCGGGTTTTATGCTTAAAATAGTTCTTTTTCTTCAAGAAATGCAGATATTTTTTCGATAGGCATACGTATTTGCTGCATTGTATCGCGATCACGTACGGTAACCGAACCGTCGTTTTCGGTATCAAAATCGACTGTGATGCAATACGGTGTACCAATTTCATCCTGGCGCCGATAACGTTTGCCGATGCTTCCCGAAGCATCGTAATCGACATTATGATGCTTTAACAGCATGGAATAAACCTCATCTGCTTTACCGGATAACTTTTTTGTTAAAGGCAAAATTGCAGCTTTATACGGAGCTAATGCAGGGTGCAGATGCATTACAATTCGTGTTTCTCCGTTTTCAAGTTCTTCCTCATCATAAGCTTCACATAGGAAAGCCAACGCAACGCGGTCTGCTCCTAACGAGGGCTCGATACAATAGGGAACATATTTTTCATTGGTTATCGGATCCTGATAGGTAAAGTTTTCTCCAGAATGTTCCATATGTGCTTTTAAGTCGAAATCTGTCCGATCCGCAACGCCCCATAATTCACCCCAGCCAAAGGGGAATAAATATTCGATATCGGTTGTTGCGTTGGAATAATGGGATAATTCTTCCGGTTCATGATCTCTAAGACGCATAGTTTGTTTAGAAATGCCCAAATCCTGTAAAAATTTTGCGCAATAATCTTTCCAGTAATGGAACCATTGCATTTCTTCTGCCGGATTGCAGAAAAATTCCAACTCCATTTGCTCAAATTCTCTGGTTCGGAAAGTAAAGTTACCCGGTGTAATTTCGTTTCGGAAAGACTTTCCGATCTGGGCTATTCCCATAGGCATTTTTCTTCTCGTTGTCCGCAAAACATTTTTGAAATTGACAAAAATCCCCTGTGCTGTTTCAGGACGAAGATAAATTTGCGAAGCAGTATCTTCATTAACCCCCTGAAATGTTTTAAACATCAGGTTAAATTTCCGAATTGGTGTAAAATTGGCTTTTGCGCCGCAAGAAGGGCAAACGATGTGATCAGCAATGAAAGATTCCATCTCTTTATTGGACATTGCGGCAACGTCAATTTCCTGGTTGTGCTCAAAAGCATATTCTTCGATGAGTTTATCTGCACGGAAACGCTCGTGGCAAGATTTGCAATCCATGAGCGGGTCATTAAATCCGCCGACATGACCGGAAGCGACCCAAGTTTCGGGATTCATGAGAATAGCGCAGTCTAACCCAACGTTGTAACGGCTTTCAGTAACAAATTTACGCCACCATGCTTTTTTTACATTGTTTTTAAATTCTACACCAAGAGGACCGTAATCCCATGTATTGGCAAGACCGCCATAAATTTCTGAAACAGGAAAAACAAAGCCCCTGCCTTTACATAAGGCAACAATTTTATCCATGGTTTTTGCTCTAGGATCCATTA
>CALVMT010000092.1 GCA_944347775.1 uncultured Clostridia bacterium
AGATATTAAATTTCTGTTTTTTTATTTTTGCCTCCATCAGTCGTCATGCTTCGCGGTTATCTTTTTTTATACTAGATTAAAAAGAATATTCCATAATAAAGAAGGTATCGTTATGTTTATGAGAAGAAGCAATTCTCCTGATCTTACTCAGGAAATCCAAAAAATGACACAAGACTACGAAAAGCTCTCAAAAGAGCAGAAAGACCGTATTCTCTCACTGCGCGAAGAAAATCGTTCTCTTTCTGCGAAACTGGAAGCATGCCTCAAAGAGAAAGAAGCAATATCAAGCACTTTAGTCCGCGCGGAGCAGACAAGCCAGCAGTTAATCCAGCAAGCCAAACAGCGTTGCGATCAACTGATCAGTGATGCATACCGCAAGGAAGAAGCTTCAAAAAAACGCATTGAAGAGCACCGCGCAATGCTGCAAGGCCTTGCCATACAGTGCGAAAATATTTTAAACAGTATAGAAAATGAACTTAAAGGCCCTTCCGGCTGCATTTCATTAGAGCTTGTCAGCAAAAAAAAGGCTTGACGCAGCCGTTTTTCAACACACATTTTTCCTCACAAAAAAGCAGAGATTTCAAAATGAAATCTCTGCTTTTTAAATGGCTATCATTTTATTTTTACATTTACATTATATCATCATGCTTAGAAAATTCTGCATCCTTTAATAAAATGTTCGGTCCAGTAAGAAACGCTGTAAATGTTTGTAATTCTTACTTTCCCTTCCGAGGAAGACGCGTCAATCATCTGGTTTCCGCCAATATAAATTCCTACATGTCCTTCATAGCTGATGATATCGCCTTTTTCAAGCTCGCTCATCGAAGTGACAATCGGATACTTCGTCGTCGCTTTCCAGCCGGCAGAAGTCATGTATGATTGATTTACTCCCACCTGTTTTAAACACCAGTATACAAATCCCGAACAGTCAAATGTATCCGGACCTTTCGCACCCAATACATATTTGCATCCGAGTTTCGTCTTAGCTACAGCAATAAACTGTTCTACCTTTGAAGAGTCCGCACTATCTGTCGCCTCATCTCCCGCCGGCGGATTCGTTACCGACGATCCACTGCCTGAAGAACTGCTGCCAGAAGAGCTGCCGCCCGATGAACTGCTGCCAGAAGAGCTGCCGCCAGAAGAGCTGCTGCCAGAAGAGCTGCTGCCAGATGAACTGCTTGAAGAAGTATATTTCTTCGCACTGTCAGAGAACAAAACTTCCATCGTCTTTTCCCCAATCTTCCCGTCCACGCTCAGCCCGTTCAGCTGCTGGAAACGTTTTACCGCCGTCTCCGTATGCTCGCCAAAATAACCAGTCGCACCGGTCATATATTTTAATTCGATCAGGCGTTCCTGTATTTTTGTAACCATATCGCCGCTATCGCCCAAACTGTATGAGCTGGGCTGCGCCTGCTCTGACATCAATATCTGCGCAGTCGTATTGCCAATTGCGCCGTCCGCAATCAGGCCATTTTTATTCTGAAACGCTTTAACCGCATCCCTGAGTTCGCTGCTAAAAAAGCCGTCTACTGCACCGTTATAATAGTTTAATTCTTTTAACTTTTGCTGATAAGTTTTAATAATTTCGGCTTCATCACCATATGAAAGCGCTTTGGCAACAGCTTGATCAGAATAAAGCATCTCTCTTGTCTGTGTCCCGATGGTTCCGTCAGCAGTCAAATTGTTCGCCTGCTGGAATGCTTTGACCGCCTTTTGCGTATATATGCCAAATTCACCCGTTACATCTTCAAGATAACCCAGCTCAACCAGACGCTTCTGCAATTCGCTGACATCCGTTCCCTCATCGCCAAGTGATACGCTGTATGGCGCAACCTCATCCGACATCAATAAATCATATTCATACTGCGTAAGGATGCCGTCCATTTCAAATCCATTTTTCCGCTCAAACAGCTTCACAGCCTGCGCAGTTGTCTCCGTATAAGCCGGCGAAGGCTCGTCTGAATCCATATAGCCTAATTCCATTAGGCGAGAGTGAATCGCCGTCATCATTTCGGCATCTTGTGTACCTACCGTATAATAATTCTGCTGTTCCTCTTCTTGATTACTAAAATTCATCAGCCCTTGCTTAAGATCAACATCTTTCCAGTTGCCATCGCCAGATTGCAGGACAACAACTTCCGGCTGTTCTTTTTGTGCAGCATAAGCCGGCGAATCCTCCTGCATTGTAATAGCAACAACGCCAATGGCAACAACAGCAATCGCTGTTAGCAAAACCGCACTTTTCGTCAGCTTAAGCCAAAGCGGCTTGTCCTTTCCAAACAAACCTGTCCAGGCTTTCTTGCATAATCCTGTTTTATCATGCTGCTGATGAGCATGAGAAGCCGTTTTCTCCATGTTTCCCAAGAAGTGTTTTCTTGTATTTTCCATAGAAAAATCCTTTCTTATATCGTATAGATGGCTTCATTTTACTATAATTTTTCAAAAAAGTATATATATTTCACAAATTATTTATTTTTTTCATCGTTCTGCCAATTCCGCACCGCTCAAACCCGACAGTTTTACTCTCCCGTGCACCCGCGCACAAATTAAAGTTCAGCCAGCTCATCCAACCATATTCTTGCACATGCGTCGCTTGGCATACGCCAATCGCCCCTCGGCGAAAGCGTAACCGACCCTACCTTCGGGCCATCCGGCAAACACGACCGTTTAAACTGCTGTGTAAAAAACCGACGGTAAAAGACATTAAGCCATTTTAGAATCACTTCATCGGAAAACACACCGGAAAAAGCATATTTTGCCAAGCGATATACTTTTTTCGGAGAAAAACCAAAGCGCATAATCTGATATAAATAGAAATCATGTAATTCATACGGGCCGACAAGGTCTTCGGTTCGCTGTGCAATTTGATTATCCTTTGCAGGAAGCAGTTCCGGGCTGACCGGCGTATCCAATATATCCATTAACACATGGTAAAGCCGGGAATCCTGCGCATCCTGTGCAGCAAATTCCACCATATACCTGACCAGTGTTTTGGGAATGCTTGCGTTAACGCCATACATCGACATATGATCTCCGTTATACGTTGCCCAGCCCAGAGCCAATTCCGACAAATCACCCGTTCCGATCACAATACCGTTTGTCTTATTGGCCATATCCATCAACACCTGTGTGCGTTCCCTCGCCTGTGCGTTTTCATATGTTGCATCATAAGAATCGACGGGGTGCTGAATATCCTGCAAATGCAAAAGCACACTCTTTGTAATTTCTACAGTTTGAAAAGTTACGCCGAGAATTTCGCAGAGGAGCTGCGCATTTGTCTTTGTTCTTGTCGTCGTTCCAAAGCACGGCATCGTGAGTGCCAGAATTTCCTTTCTCGACCTATCTAGATAATCCATTGTTTTTGCCGCAACAAGTAGCGCTAAGCAGGAATCCAGGCCTCCGGAAATTCCGATTACTGCCGTTTTGGCGCCAATATGAGATAATCTCTTTGCCAATCCGTTGACCTGCATTGCAAAAATACTCTCGCAGCGCTTTTTCCGATCCTCTCCATCATCAGGCACAAACGGGCGCATATCTATTTTTCGGCTCAGCATCGTCTGTTCAAGCTCCAACTCAAAATCAATCATCCTATAGTTCTCCGCCTGTTCCGCCGGAAACGTATTCATCCTCCTGCGTTCACCCATCAGCTTATCCACATCAATCTCAGAACAAACCATTTCGTTTTGAAAGAGCTTCCCCTCAGCCAAAATACTCCCGTTTTCTCCGATCAGATTGTGGCCGGCAAAAACCATATCTGTCGTCGATTCTCCATTTCCGGCATCCGCATATATATATCCACAAACCATCTTTGCCGATTGCGATTGCACCAACATTTTACGATATTCGCTTTTGCCTATTGTTTCATCGCTTGCCGAAAGATTAGCAATAATCGTCGCGCCTGCCACCGCATGCGCCGTGGAAGGGGCATGGGGAACCCATAAGTCTTCGCATATTTCTACACCTACTTTGAGCGCAGACAACTGTTTACAGCAGAATAACAGGCTTTGCCCGAAAGGAATTTCCTCTCCGTTAATCTCAATAACCCCCGCCTGTTGTGGTGCCGGTGTAAAATAGCGCATTTCATAAAATTCGCTATAGTTCGGAATATTTTTTTTAGGAACAACACCTAATATTCTGCCGTCGAATAAAACCGCCGCACAATTATATAAACTACTCCCTCTTTTCAGCGGGACGCCCACCATGCAAAGCATTTGTTTTTTACGGGTATGCTGCGCAATATTTTCCAATTCAGCCTTTGCAGACGCCAGCAGCGCTTCCTGTAAAAACAAATCTCCGCAGGTATATCCCGTAAGGGAAAGTTCCGGAAAAACCAGTATCTTCACTTTCTCCTGTGCCGCTTTATCTATATAACGAAGGATTTGTTCACCGTTAAATACACAATCCGCAACTTTAATTTCCGGCGTTGCTGCTGCCACTTTGATAAAACCGTCTTTCAAAACCGATTACTCCTTTATCATCTTAAATATCTCTTTTATGATAATATGTTTGTCCTTTTTTTACAACTCCTTCCACATATAAAAAATCCTTTCTCCCCCGTATTGATATTGTCTTTTGCCCCTTTATCCATCTTTTGAGTATTCCCTTTTTTTCGTTGCCTTTGTTTTTTTAAGTGATATTGACAAATACATTCCGTTTTTTTATACTAATTTTATAAATATTTGCATGAAGCAAAAAATTGAAATTGAAATTTCTTACCCGCGACGACGCTTAATTTTGTTTTTTAATGTATGTCATTAGGCATACGACTTTTCCTAAGGAGAAGCCGTATGTTTTTTTATTTTAAAATAAAGTGAGGTGTTAAAGCCAATGAATTTCAAGCGGCACTTTTGCCGTAAAGAACCGAATATGCCGCTACTCATCTGTATTTTATTCGTTATCGCGTTGATCAGCCTGATCCTCGCAACAGGGCTTGGACCGGTTCGTATCTCTCCGGAGACTACCGTAAAAATTTTGTTTAGCCGTATTCCAAAAATCGGAGAAATCATCCCAAAAACATGGGAAGCCTTAGATCAAAATATTGTCTTGGGTCTGCGATTGCCGCGCGTTTGCCTTGGCATGGTGGTCGGTGCCTCTCTGGCTGTTTGTGGCGTAGCCATGCAGGCCCTTGTGCGGAATAAACTGGCAGATCCGTTTATTTTAGGCGTTTCTGGCGGCGCGGCATCTTTCGCTACCCTCGGTATGTTGTTTGGCGTCTTTTCCTTTTTAGGAACCTATTTTCTCTCTATCAGCGCATTTTGCGGAGCCGCTATCACCATTATCTTTGTGTATAGCATTTCTCGTGTCCGCGGTCGCATCAATATTACACAACTTTTGTTATCCGGCGTTGTCATCTCTATGATTATGGAAGGAATCACAGATATCATTACACTTAGCGCACCAAACGCTCTCGGGCTCCATAGCGCTGAATTCTGGATGGCCGGAAGCCTTGCCGGGGCAAGGTGGGCCTACCTGACTCTGCCCGCTGCGGTACTCCTTATTTGTATGACTGTTTTAATGCTCAATTATCGCGGATTAAATTTACTGCTTCTTGGAGACGAGAGCGCAGGCGCTTTAGGCATCAACGTGCATCGGCTGCAAAAAACACTTATCTTTATCTCATCCTTAATGGCCGGCGTCACGATTGCCGTAAGCGGTTCTATTGGTTTTGTCGGGCTTATCGTTCCTCATTTTACAAGACTATGGGTGGGCAGCAACCATAAAAGGGTTCTTCCCGTCTCAGCCTTGCTCGGCGGTATTTTTGTTGTCTGGGCAGATGTGGCAGCAAGGATGGTGATTGCACCGGAAGAACTACCAGTGGGTATTTTGAGCGCCGTCATTGGCGGCCCGATTTTTATCTGGCTGCTCGTTAAAACAAATCGTAAAACAGTATAAGGAGGCTGAAAATGCGATTGCAAGTAGAAAATTTATCTTATTCCTACGGAGATAAAAAGGCAATAGACCGCATATTTATTCATGTTGCACCGGGGGAATTTGTCGGCATCATAGGCCCTAACGGCAGCGGAAAATCCACAGTGTTAAAAAGTATTTATCGCGGGCTGACGCCGGATAGTGGAAAAATAATGATTGACGGAGAAGATCTGTCGGCAATGTCTTACCGAAAATCAGCTTTAAAAATGGCAGTCGTCACTCAGGAAAACGAATTGCCTTTTGATTTTACTGTGGAAGAAATCGTCGCAATGGGGCGTTTTGCTCATCATAAGCTGCTCGATATTGAGACGTCGGAAGATAAGTTGATTGTTAATTCCGCTTTAAAATACCTCGGAATGGAAGCTCTGGCAAAACGCAGCTATATTCATCTTTCGGGCGGAGAGAAACAACGCGTTCTCCTCGCTCGAGCCCTAGCCCAGCAAGCCAATCTCCTGTTGCTTGACGAACCGACAAACCATCTTGATATCCGTTATCAGATGCAGATTTTTGATTTGATCAAGCATTTGAATATCGCCGTACTTTCGGTCATCCACGACCTTAATATGGCAGCACTTTATTGCGATCGCCTTTACGTTTTAAAAGAGGGCCGTGTTGTTGACGAGGGTGTTCCCGAAAAAGTCCTCACCCCAAAAATCATCCATGATGTCTATGGTGTACATACTTTTATCCAAAAACATCCCATTACTCAAAAGCTTTCCATTACATTCTTACCCGAAAAACAAGACTGATCGGAGGAAATCCATGAAAAAAACAATTCGTATTATCCTGTTTACCCTTATCCTTCTTTTTATCTTTGCAGCATGTGCAAGCGACAACCTGCCAAATAACAGCAGTACGCCCGAAGTTAGCTCCTCTTTTGACCCATCGTTAAGCGCCGACACTTTCCCCATCACCCTTGATAACTACGGTCGTATACTTACCCTGACTAAAAGGCCAGAAAAGGTGTTAACTCTCGGGCCTAATTGCACTGAATTATTTGTAGCCCTCGGGCTGCAAGACAATGTTATCGGGCGCTCTCTAGTCAATCACAGTCGAGCTCCGCTAGCACCATACGCAGATGCAGTCAATTCTATTCCGCAGCTAAACTACGGTTCGGCAACACGGGAAGCCATTCTTTCGAGCGGTGCAGATTTTATCTACGCTCTGGATTGGGAAATCAGTGATACCGGATGTAATCTCGATGAAGCGGCGCAATACGGAATAAACGTGTATGTCAATTCGGCAACGACACTCGAAGAACAGTACCAAGAAATCCTTGACCTCGGCAAAATCTTTTGCATAGAGGATGTTGCCAATCAGTTTGTTACCGATCAGAAAGCGCGAATTAATGCAGTGCAACAAGCTATCGCAGGGGAAGAAGTTTTGGATATTCTAGTTTACGATAGCGGAAGCAGCGGCGTCTTTACCTGTTCGGGCAGCAATTTTGAATCTTCGTTGATTAAGCTGGCCGGAGGGCATAATATTTTTGATGATTTGACGGATAAACAGTGGATAACTGTCAGCTACGAAGAGATTCTACAGCGCAACCCCGACCTTATTTTAATCCATGATTACGATACCCCGTCAGTAGAAGAAAAAATAAACGAAATCAAAAATAATCCGACACTCTCTCAGTTAGATTGTGTAAAAAACAACCGCTTTGCCAGTATTACTTTAGAGAGTGTTTTGCCCGGAAATCGTATGGCCTATGCTGTAGAAAGCATGGCTGCTGCATTTTATCCCGATATTTTTTCCAATTCTTCAGTAAAATAAAAAACCGGCACGATATCGTGCCGGTTTTTATTTTCTTTTCTCTGCGCAAAACATTGCGCGTACTTTTCAGCTCCGAAGCTTGGCAGTCCGAGAGCATACATTTTTTAATACATTCCGCCCATGCCGGGTGCTCCGCCTGCAGGAGCTGGTTCTTCCTTTACAGGGATATCAGTTACCAGACTTTCCGTGGTCAACAGCATTGCCGCAACAGATGCAGCATTCTGCAGCGCAGAACGAGTAACCTTTGTCGGGTCAAGAATACCTGCCTCGATCATATCTACATAGACTTCTTTCTTCGCGTCATAACCATACGAAATCGAAGGATTCTTTCTGATATTTTCTACTATAATACTTCCTTCCACTCCCGCATTCGCCGCGATTTGTCTGATCGGTTCTTCAAGGGCGCGCAGAATAATCTTAACACCCGTCTTTTCATCAGTATCCTCAATGGTCTCCAGCAAAGCTTTTACCTTTCCTTCAGTCTTGAGCATAGCTGTTCCACCGCCCGGGACAATTCCTTCTTCTACAGCCGCCCTGGTTGCTGCCAAAGCGTCCTCAATACGCAGCTTCATTTCCTTCATCTCTGTTTCGGTCGCTGCGCCGACTTGAATTACCGCAACACCGCCGGACAATTTAGCAAGACGCTCCTGCAATTTTTCTCTGTCGTAATCCGAAGTTGTTTCTTCAATTTGTGCCTTAATCGAATTGACTCTGGCTCTGATCGCGCTTGGATCGCCCTTTCCTTCAACAATAATCGTATTTTCCTTGTCCACTTTAACCTGACGCGCTCTTCCGAGCATATCTACTGTTGCCGACTTGAGTTCAAGGCCGACTTCTTCAGAAATCACAGTGCCTCCCGTCAATGTTGCAATATCTTCAAGCATTGCTTTTCTTCTGTCACCAAATCCAGGCGCCTTTACCGCAACACAGTTAAATACACCGCGAAGTTTATTTAAAACGAGTGTAGCCAATGCTTCGCCTTCAATATCTTCAGCAATAATCAACAGCTTTTTGCCCATCTGCACAATCTGTTCCAATATCGGCAAAATTTCCTGAATATTGGATATCTTCTTGTCCGTAATCAAAATCATCGGATCATCAAGCACAGCTTCCATCTTATCCGTATCTGTCGCCATGTAAGCTGAAGCATATCCGCGGTCAAACTGCATACCTTCCACAACAACTAGCTCTGTCTTCATGGTTTTGGATTCTTCAACGGTAATGACACCCTCGTTTCCAACCTTTTCCATTGCCTGTGCAATCAATTGCCCGATTTCCTCATTGCTTGCAGAAATTGCAGCAACCTGAGCAATTGCAGCGCTTCCTTCAATCGGCTTAGACATTTCTTTCAAGCCCTCAACCGCAGCTTCAGTTGCCTTATTAATCCCATTGCGGATAACCATTGGGTTTGCACCTGCCGCAACATTTTTCAATCCTTCGCGGATAATCGCCTGCGCCATCAAAGTCGCTGTCGTTGTCCCATCGCCCGCGACATCGTTTGTCTTGGTTGCAACTTCCTTAACCAATTGCGCACCCATATTTTCAAAAGGATCTTCCAACTCAATTTCTTTTGCAATAGTCACACCGTCGTTTGTAATCAAAGGCGAACCAAATTTTTTATCCAATACGACATTTCTGCCTTTCGGTCCAAGTGTAATTTTTACCGTATCTGCAAGCTGGTTTACGCCTTTTTCCAGCGCACGTCTTGCATCCTCACCAAATTTCAATTGTTTTGCCATATCTGAAATCCTCCGTATTTATCCTTATTTCACTTTTTTATTCAACAATTGCCAGTATATCGGCCTGACGTACGATAATAACCTCTTCGTCATCCATCTTTACCTTTGTCCCTGCATATTCAGAATAAATGACTTTATCCCCTGCTTTAACCAGCATATTTACTTCTTTTCCGTCTACAAGTCCGCCGGGGCCTACTGCAATGACTTCTGCGACCTGTGTCTTCTCTTTTGCACTGCCGGGCAAAACTATTCCGCTCTTGGTCGTCTCCATTGCTTCTATTGATTTAATCACAACTCTGTCTGCTAAAGGTTTCAATTTCATTTTGTTTATCTCCTTTATCATTGTTATCTCTATTAACTTTTTATATGGTATTAGCACTCTTCTCTATTGAGTGCTAACAATTCTTATTATAGAGAACTCTTGAAATTATACAAGAGCATTTACTTTTCATTTTTTGCCGTTTTCATGCGTATATCTCTGTTTTACTCTAATTTTCTCATTATTGCTTTAGTTTTATCAATTTCATCTTTTCTTCACAAATTCTTTTTCTTTTTTTAATCCATATCTTCTTCGTATAAGGCAAAATTTTCTTCTTCCATCGCTTTACGAATGATTTCTCCCGAAAAACCGCGCCGGACAAGCATCGCATACATGCGCTGCCTCGCCTTTTTTTGATCTATGCTCCGGTATCTGGCCGACTGCTTTATAATTATCTTTCTTGCTGCATTAAACTGCGTTTGTTCTGGCAAATCCAACAGCTGCGAAATTAATCGTTCATCAATCCCATTTTGTCTAAGTTTCTGCCTAATCGCTCTCTGCCCTAATTTCTTTTGATATGATCTAATCAATTCGCGTGCATAAAAAGCATCATCAATGTAGCCATATTTTTGCATCGTTTTTATAGTTTGCTCAATACACTTTTGATCAATCCCTTTCTGCTCCAGATTTTTTTCCACTTGTTTTTGGCTTTTCGGCGCACGGGCAACATAATTCATCGCCTGCTCCTTTGCGTATTTTAGCGTATCGTCTTTTTTTGCTTGTTCAAGTTCTTCTTCCGTAATATCCCCGTTTTCTACGATATGAAACCTCAATAAGCTGTCATAAGAAAGAGAGGTTAAAAACCCCTCTTCCGTAAATAAATTCACTCGATTTTTGTTCCGCTTCTGCGGTTGAATCTGCGTAATCTTTATCCTCATTTTGTCGTTCCCGCCGCCGCGGAAGCCAGGTAAACATTTGCGGTATGCTCTGCATCCGCAATGCCCCCGATATCCGACGCGCTTTCATAAAAATAAATACAAATATCTCCCTCAAGCGAACAATATGGCGACTTATCGCCTACATTGGGATAACCAAATACAGATGCCGCATATTGTTTTTCATTAATCTCTACCACTGCCGGGCGTTTTTCCCAGGTAAACGAGCCGCCAAAACATTTCAGATAAACTAAATAATCATCCTCGCTCGCAGGCTGTACATTCGCATGATTTACCCCACCCGTACGAATCACATCATAGGTATAACCAGTATATAAATCCTGGACGGTCGCTTTCGTCCCCTGAGCAAAAACCGGATTTATTTCTTTCCAAGCGATCAGTTCTCCGTAAGCCTGCGCTACCGCAAGCAAACGCGGGCCTGTCACTCTGTTTACCGCGGTTCCGGCCGAAGCACGGACAACATCTTTAGAAAAAAGTTTTACATATGAATCGCTATCTAAAACTCCTGTTTCCGCCAATGCATTTTTTTCCTGGAAACTTTGCAGCGCCGTTTTGGTCATTTCGCCAAAATACCCTGTAGCGCGAAAATGTAAGTAACCTAAATCAACTAAACGCTGCTGCAAAATCACAACTCCGCTGCCTTCCTGTTCCTTTTCCAAAGGCAAATCTCCAATCGTGCTGGCCTTCGCTCCGATAGGAAGTGCCAAAATCAAACACAATGCAATAAACAATAAATACTTTTTCCTCACCATACCGTCATTTTATCATAACCTCAGAATATCGACAAGTTTAGAAATTTAATCATATTTATCTTTGCCTGTTGCCGTAGCGTGTTATAATAAATAAAAGAGGTGTAAAAGCAATGTGTAATCCTTGTATTCACGTATATTGCGGCAATGGGAAAGGAAAAACAACCGCTGCCGTCGGTCAGGCTATCCGCGCTTGCGGCGCCGGCTTTCACTGCGAAATTTATCAATTTTTAAAAAATGGGCAAAGCAGCGAAGTTTCGCTTTTAAAGAAAAATCATATTCCCGTTTTTTCTGCGGAAACTTTCGATACATTTATTTGGAATATGACGCCGAAACAAAAGACACTCTTTTTTTCCGCGCAGTACCAGCTTTTCTTGCAAGCGCGACAATCAATCGGCGCCGCGACCGACCTTATTGTTCTCGATGAAATTCTCGATGCCTGCGATCTTGGTATTCTTTCCCACAAGGAATTATCAGATACACTGAGTAAAAATTCCCACAGCGAAATTATTCTTACCGGCCGAGATGGCAGTTTTTTTCTAAAGCAGGCCGATTATTATACGGAAATGCGCGAAATCAAACATCCCTATCATTGCGGTGCAAAAGCCAGAAAAGGAATAGAATATTAAAAAACAGCCTTAAAGGCTGTTTTTTAATACATTATTTCGTATCTTTAGATATTTCTCCATGCTCTACCGCCGAAACCGCATCTTTTGAAAGCTCAATCTGCGTTTTTTCGGAACTTGTTTCAATGGTTAACAGATCTTCCTTAATTCGTATAACCTTGCCGTAAATCCCTCCTACGGTCTTGATCCTGTCTCCAACCTTCATTGCCTCCAGCATTTGCTTAAACTTTTTATCTCTTCTTTTTTGCGGGATAATCATAACCGCCACACAAACAATCATCAGCAAAATAATCGGCAAATAAGTTGACACGCTGTCTATAAAACTCTCAGGCATTGATATTCCTCCGTTTTTCTCTTACTCAGATAATTTATGATAATGCATAATCATGACCAATGTCAATACATCCATAACCCATCTGTTCCATTTTTTCTTTTCTAAAAGCAGGATAATCACCCTGCAAAATAGCTTCGCGCATTTGTTCCATCAGAGAAACCGAAAAATGAATATTATGAATCGTCAACAACGTCGCTCCTAAAATTTCTCCCACACTGACCAAATGCCTGACATATGCTCTGGTGAAATTTCGGCATGCATAACAATCGCATTTTGGGTCTATCGGAGAAAAATCCGCTGCATATTTTGCATTGCGAATATTCATCTTTCCGCGGCTTGTAAGAGCTGTCCCCATACGGGCTGTACGGCTTTGTAATACGCAGTCAAACATATCCACACCGCGCGCCGTTCCTTCGATTAGGCAATCCGGAGAACCCACGCCCATCAAATAACGCGGTTTATGCTCGTCCAGCAAAGGTGTCGTAATTTCCAGCATTTCATACATGACTTTTTTTTCTTCTCCGACGCTTAATCCACCAATCGCATGGCCCGGAAATCCCATTTCATTAATTGCCTTGGCACTTTGTCTACGCAAATCAGCAAACATACCGCCCTGAACAATGCCGAAAAGCGCCTGGTCCTCTCTTGTTTTTGCCTGTATACAACGCTCCGCCCAACGCATCGTGCGCTCCATCGATGCTTTGACATATTCATACGGTTTGTCATGCGCGGCGCATTCATCAAATGCCATAATAATATCCGCACCAAGATCCTTCTCTATCTGCATAACCTTTTCCGGTGTAAATAAATGCGTACTTCCGTCAATATGACTGCGAAACCAGACACCCTCTTCGGTTATTTTGCGCAAATCCCCAAGGCTAAAAACCTGAAAACCTCCGCTATCCGTAAGAATCGGTTTATTCCAGTGCATAAAACTGTGCAGACCGCCCGCCTGTTTAATCAGATTTTCACCCGGTCGGAGATATAGGTGATATGTATTAGCAAGAAGTATCTGTGCTCCCGTCCTATCTACCTGTTCCGGCGTCAATGCTTTTACGCTAGCCCTTGTCCCAACCGGCATATATACGGGCGTTTTAATATCTCCGTGCGGTGTATGCAAAACTCCTGCACGTGCTCCTGTCACTTTGCATTTTTTTACAATTTCAAATTCAAACATATATCCCCAGTATTTTTGTTTCAAATTTTATGCTTTTTCATTATACTGGAGATTTTTATCCTGGTCAATGCTCTTCCCTTTTATCACTGCCCGATTCTATTGTCAAAATTCTCTACAAGCTAAAGAAAATGCAGCTCCTAAATGAAGCTGCACATTTCTTTTTTCACTGCAAACAGAATTCTCGCCTTCTTATTCCGCATTCGTAAGCCACTTTTTTGCGTCATAAATATCAGGATATACCGGATAAAGCCCTTCATAGATTTTTTCAAAAATCGGTTTAAGCTTTGCGTATTTTTCTACATTTTCAGGAATCGGTTTCGTCACCGCCGCAATTTCCAGATATTTTTCAAGTGCGCTCTCTTCGTCTTCATAAATGCCCATAGCAATTCCCGCTAAAATTGCTCCACCAATTGTTGCAGCCTCTTCCATATACTTGGGCGCTTTGATCTCAACGTTCATAATATCTGCGAAAATCTGCCTTGTGATTTCTCCTTTTCCGAGTCCGCCAACAATGACAATGCTCTTTAAATCAAGGCCGCCTGCACGAACGCTGTCCATAATAACGCCGATATTAAAGCCAATACCTTCAATCACGCTGCGCAAAATATCTTCTCTTTTTGTCGTGAGTGAAATGCCCACAAAACTACCCTGCGCTTTACCATTATTTCTCGGTGCTCTTTCTCCTGCCAGATATGGATGGAACATAACGCCGTTACTACCCACCGGTGCAGAAGCAATTTCTTCATTGATGATATCGTAAACGTTTCTCCCCGTTGTCTTCTCCAGTTCCTGTTCATATTTACAGATCTGGTTCTTCAGCCAACTAAAAGACGTTCCGGAAGAAGCAGTAAGCCCGCCAAGCATTCTCTGCGCTGAACCTTCGGGTGCCAAAGCCAAAATTCCTGCAGAAGTGCCGCCGTTCATATAAGCATCTCCAGGCTTAATTAATCCTGCACCAATCATGGAGCACTGTGTATCTCCTGCGCCGATAACAAGCTTTGTTCCTGCTGCCAGTCCACATTCCGCTGCATATTTTTCAGGCACCTCTCCGATAATATCCGTTCTCTTATGGATTATCGGAAGCATATCTCTTCTTACGCCGATATATGAAAGGATATCATCGCTCCAATCGGTATGATCCGGTGTCATCATCGTGGTATTTCCCGCAGCACTGTACTCTGTTGCGGCAATACCAGTCAACTTCCAGATAATATAGTCCTGTACTGCCGGGAAAATCATCACAGTCTTTTCAAAAACTTCCGGTTTATTTTTCTTGATCCAATAAATTTTAGGCAAAGTTTCGTTCGCACCAATTTTTCCGTCTCTGTTGCACAGCAATAATTCATGCGGGATCATCGCTTCCAACTCTGCGCACTCTTCTACTGCGCGGACATCCTGCCAAATATACGCATTGTTCAGCTTATTTCCATCTTTATCAATGCACAAGCAGTTGGGGAAAGTTCCATCAAAACCAACAGCAATAATATCTTTCACATCAATATCTTTGGTCAATTCTTTTGTGCTCGTACAAAAAGCTTTCCACCAATCATCTGGATCCTGTTCTACCCCGCCATTGGAAAGCGTAATAGATGGATAACCAGTTGTCTTTGTTGCAACAAACTTACCCTCAGTAGTAAATAAAGAGGCTTTATCACCACTGGTGCCAAAATCATGAGCCAAAATATACTTTACCGCCATAACTTTTTTCTCCTCCAAATAAATGTTTTAAAAAACCAACATTACTCTTTTCCTTATTTGTTTTTTTATTATACTATTGCCGCCTATTTTTTTCAATAAAAGTTTTGCAGAAAATCTGCCGTTTAACACAATACTTTAAGTGCGATGCCCCACCTTAATTTTACTCTGTTTGTTTTTACGTCTCTGTTGTCGCAAAACCAAATAAAATCCCGCTTTAAAAAGCGGGATTTTATTTTTCTTTCTTACACTTCAATCTGCATGGAATCCAGATATTCTTTTACTTCTTCTGTTTCCAGATTTGTTGCAGTAACTACGCAGTAAGGTATATAGTCAACAGCCGGAATCGATTCGCCGGATAAATAGTCACACATCAAATATGTGCTGTTATAGCCCGTCAGATAAGGATTTTGGCCAACCGTACCATATAAAACACCGTTTGTAATCAGTTCATAACCAGTTTTAGAGAAGTCATAACCAATAATGATAATCTCTTTTGCTCTTTCTTCGGAAACTTCAGATACCATTGCGGCAACCTTATTGGTTCCACCTTCTGTTGTCGTCAAGAAAGCCAGCGGACCGGGGTTGGCAGTTATTGTATCCTGAATCCACTGATTCTGCTGATCATCCGTGTTCTGATTAGACCAGTAGGGTTCGTCACCGTAGACGTGAACCATATCGGGCGCATTTTCCTTGATATAATCCATAGCACCAAGCGATCTGTTTGCCCAGTTTTCATTTTCGGGAGAAATGCCGAAGCATACATAGTTGCCTTTTCCGCCCATTGCTTCAACAGCAAGCTTTCCTGCTTCCTGACCCATCGTATATGTATCCGACATGACCTGGGAGATAACTGCAGGAGAGGTCGTGTTCAGCGAACGGTCAATAACAATAATGGGGATGGAATCATCCGTAAAGTTATCCGTTACAAAAGTGCCGATTGCATCTGCATTGGATGGGGAAAGAACAATACCGTCTACCTTTTTAAGCCGAGCAGCTTCCAAAAGCTCCATCTGCAAAGTGTAGTCTTGAGAGTTTGCCGGAGCGAGGCAGTATCCTTCTATACCGTATGCTTCTTTAAGTTCGTCAAGAGCGGCCATACAGCCGTTATAGACGATGCTCCAGAAGTCGCCCGTAATTTCGGAGTAAATGCACGCCAAACTATAGGCGTCGTATTTCTTATCTCCGCCAACACTTGAGCTGCCGGCTTCAGAAACCTGCGATGAACCTTCAACGCCGGAAGAAGAGATCTCTTCTTCTTTCTTGCAGGCTACAAACATCATCATGACCATAGCCAGTGCAAGTACGAGTGCTAAAACTTTTTTCATACTTTTCTCCTTTTCTTTTCTTCGGCGAATAATTCGCCTTTTATATACAACCTTATTCTACAATATTTTGCCATGCGATGCAACTATTTTTTTCTTAAAAAAGCCATTTTAAAGACATTTTTTCTTTATTTAATTCTTTTGTAAAAGAATAATATATATTTGTAATATTTTAATAAATATTCATTTAAAATTTATTACGTTTTGTCTTTTAATGTAATAAAAAATAAATAAATCGTTTAGTTAATTGATTTGTTCTAGATTAACTTATTCGCTTAAAAGTACATATATGCCAACACTATTTTTTTCTAATATTTTTAAATACCTGTCGTCAATAAAAAAAGGCTGTCGCTTTAGCCAACGCCAGATAAGGAAGTTTTTATGTAGGGGTACGGTGTAACTCAGTAAAATGAGTTGCACCGTATTCTTTTGTTATGCTACAAAGCGGAAGTCCTGCGGGTTTTCCCTTATTTCCTTCATCATAGCAAGGATTTCCTGTTCGGTAGGAATATCGATCATTCCCGCCGCCGTAAAATAAATATCCACCTTTACAAAACAGTGGCCACTTGACTTGTCATTGTTATGTACTTCGATCCGCTCAATCAATGCGTTTACAAGCGTTGGGGTAAGCTCCGTAATATCCGTCAGTTCACGCAGGGTACGGAGCAGCAGCCTTAAATCTGTAACCTTCTGCTTCGCTTCCTGTAATGCCTTTTGACTGTCGGCAACCTCCTGTATTAAGGCTTTCTGCTCTTTTTCGTAGCTTTGGAGCATTTTGGAAAAGCGCTCATCGGAGAGTATGCCGCTTGCGTTCTGCTCGAACACCTTTTCAATCAGCCTGTCGATTTCGGCAATTCTCCTTGTACCCTGTTCCACTGTCTGTTGGAGTTTTTTGTGTTCTTTCTGCCGCATAGCGTTGGTTTTCTTCGCCAGCATATACAGAAATACCGTTTCGTGGCACTTCACGAA
>CALVMT010000093.1 GCA_944347775.1 uncultured Clostridia bacterium
CTTTCCGATTATGAGGAAAGTCACGCTTTTGGTGAGATTTACGAAACAATACTGAAAGAACTGCAAAGCGCAGGCTCTGCTGGTGAGTTTTATACGCCCCGTGCTGTAACGGATTTTATGGCGCAGATGATAAAACCGAAAATCGGTGAAAAAATGGCGGACTTTGCCTGCGGCACCGGCGGCTTTATCACAAGCTGGCTCAAAGAACTGGACAAGCAGGTGAAAACCACCGAAGACAGGGAAGCATACGGCGCTTCCGTTTACGGAATGGAGAAAAAACAGTTTCCGTATATGCTCTGTATCACCAATATGCTCCTGCACGACCTTGACGTGCCGCAGGTGTTCCACGGCAATTCTCTGCTTCGTGATGTTTTGGACTATACCGAAGAAGATAAATTTGATGTCATTTTAATGAATCCACCCTACGGCGGCAGTGAAAAAGCCGATGTAAAAAATCACTTTCCTTCCGACCTTGCAAGCAGTGAAACCGCCGACCTCTTTATGTCGGTGATAATGTACCGCTTAAAGAAAAACGGCAGAGCCGCTGTCATTCTGCCTGACGGATTCCTGTTCGGAACGGACAACGCCAAAGTGAATATCAAGAAAAAACTGCTGGGTGAATTTAACCTGCATACCGTCGTGCGTATGCCGGGTAGTGTTTTTGCGCCCTACACCTCTATTACAACCAACATTCTGTTTTTTGATAACACCCACCACACCGAGGAAACTTGGTTTTATCGTTTGGATATGCCCGAGGGGTACAAGCATTTTTCCAAAACCAAGCCGATGAAATTAGAGCATTTTCAGCCTGTTTTGGATTGGTGGAATGACCGACAGGAAATTAGCGAGGACGGCTTTGACAAGGCGAAGAAGTTCACCGCAAAAGAGCTTTCAGAGGATTTAGGCTACAACCTTGACCAATGCGGTTATCCCCACGAGGAAGAAGAAATTTTAGCGCCGCTGGATTTGATTCACCGCTATGAGGAGCAGCGGTCGTCCCTGAACGCGGAGATTGACCGGGTTCTGGCAGAAATCTCGAACATTCTTACTATAAACAGAGAGGTGTAAATATGACAAATTCGGCTATGCTTGTTTGTAGCTTTTATTTGAAAAAGAAATTCAGTCGTGAAGACAGTAAAATTTATAAGTTAAATCAAGAAATTGTTACAAATGTTGATGAATCACCAGAAACTTTTCCGGATTTCTTTTCATTGCTATCTTCGTTCTGCAAACAAAACGAATCATTTTCAGATGATGAGAAATACAGAAAAATGTTTTCTATTAAGTCTGGAAGCGTGTCATCATACGATAAAGGCACATACCGAGCAATGTCTTTTATCATTCAATCCGGTAGCTATGGCGTTGAAGCTGATATGACTAATCGTCATACAATGGAAGTTAGTTATCATCGTTCCGAAGATGAAGCAGATGTAAAACTGTTTCGTTGTGTCGCTTATATTCCTAAAGACACAGGAAATGTCCAGGTCAACAAAGGCATTTTCGTATTTCAGAGCATAGCAACGTATGGTGTCAAAACTATTACGGTCGAAACGATGAAGCGCTATTTTAGTGAGCTCGGTTTTACTCTTGAAACAAGAAGCGTATCAGTTCAAGCATTTTTACAAAAACTAATTGAGCAAGGTGCTCTAAACAAAATTACATTTTTCCGTAATCATATATCGCCAAATGCTGTTGATAATATTATGATCAGCACGGGAAGAGAGGAGCAGTCATTTGTAAAACCGCAGCTTCGAAAAGAATGGTTGGATAAAATATTAAAAATTTTCGGTAAAGCAGACCAAGACAACATAATAGAAATACCAGATGACGAAAATTTCGATGACCTTTCCATTCAGTTTAAGCTCGGAAAAAATATAAGAACAGTGCGATTGAAAAATTTAGATAGATTAAGCATTGTTGAAGATATTCCTGATGGAATTCTGTCTAAGCAAAATGACACTAAACTCATTGAATATATGATAGAAACAGCAAATGCATACAAACAAAATATTGTATTTGAAGTTTCGGTTAAGGAGTAACAATGCCAATTGAAAAGTACATTGGGATAATAATATCTATAGTTTCATTGATATTATTGATTGCCTTATTATTTAGAAAGAGAGAGCCATTTTTCAATTTAAGAGAAATTTTCAAAGAGCATTTTATGTTGTTCGTAAAATGCAAATCGCAGTATTTTGTTTTTTATATTCTGCCCTTATTTTTTAGTGTGGGATTATCACTGCTATTTCCTGCTAATGCGGATTTCTTTTCGCATCTTGGCGTGGTATTAAGCATAATTCTTTCAATGATGTTTGCATTGATAGCGATACTGTGTGATTACGATTTTTCTAAGTTTAAAGATGATAATCAAAGAAGTAATGCTGAAACATCTGTAAAACAAACTATAAATGCCATATTGTTCTGTTGCATTATCGGAATTGCATTGCTGTTAGAAGGATTCATTGTAATTGCAATGAGTGGGAAAGCAATTGATTGGATTCCTTTTAATCTTTCCGTTTGTAAAACCATTGTTTCAGCATTTTCGTATTACCTACTTGTTGTAGTATTACTAAATTTATTGTTGATAATCAAGAATGTAACTAGAATTATAGAGGCAAGTATGATGATTGAGAGGAACAATAAATGACCCCACAGGAACTGAAAAACAGCATTTTACAGCTTGCCATTCAGGGCAAACTCGTCGAACAGCGCCCCGAGGAAGGCACAGCCGAGGAACTTTTTAAAGTTCTTCAAGAAAAAAGAAAAGAATTACTATCTGCTGGTAAGATTTATAAAAAGAAACCTACAAAATCATTTTATTCTAAAAGTGATCTGGACTCATTTGCTATTCCAGAAACTTGGTTATGGGTTCAACTTGGCGATGTTTCTTTGATTCAAGAAGGTGCAGGAATTAGAAAATGGCAGTATAGAGATTCAGGAATACAAATATTGTGCGTAACTAATATTTTGGATGGAGCAGTAGATCTGACAAAGAAAGAACTTTATATTTCCGAAGAGGAATACAATGAAAAATACCTTCATTTAACGCTTAATAATGGAGATATTGTCACTGCTTGTTCAGGTGGAAGTTGGGGAAAGGTGGCAATATTTAATTCTGAAAATACAATAATGCTTAATACAAGTACATTGAGGATGCGATTTTGGGGTGATATATGCTGTAATAAATTTTTATATTACGTTTGCCAAAGTCAATTTTTTAAGAAGCAATTACAGGGACAGTTATCTGGTATGCAACCAAACTTTGGTTATGCTCACTATTCTCGGATTGTAATCCCCCTGCCGCCCCTTGCCGAGCAAAAGCGGATTGTTGCCAAAATTGAGGAACTGCTTCCGCTTGTTGACCGCTATGAACAGGCGTGGAGCAAGCTGGAGCAGTTTAACAGCCGGTTCCCGGAGGATATGAAAAAATCCCTCTTGCAG
>CALVMT010000094.1 GCA_944347775.1 uncultured Clostridia bacterium
GAGACAGAACAAGCTGTTTTCGTATATAGTATACCATACGAAAACCTATTTGTCATCGTTTTTCACGCAAAAGCTCACGCTTTTGCTCCTTTCCAGCTTGTTGATGAGCTCGATCCACATCTTTGTGAATACCTCTGTTGAGGGCGTGTTTTCGCCGCTTTTGAAAACACTTTTCACAAGGCTCGTTTCCATAAAAAGCCTCCTTCTCAGTTGATATTACACTATATGAAAGGCGGCAAGTCCGCTATTCTATCAGTGTGCAAGCAATATGAAAAGCGGCATTTATTTTGGCAAGTAAAAAAGCCCTTTGAACGAGTCAAAGAGCTTTTAGCAGTAATTATCTAAAGGAATGCGTCAATTAAATTCGATGAAATTCGATTGTATTTTTGTAGCATTTTGTTGCGAAGTTGTTGTAAATGCTCGTGTAAATCCCAAGTGCGATTTTCATCCTCACTTAACCTTTTTGCAATTTGTTGAAACTTGTATTCCCGTCTGTTATCATCGTTGATATATACATAATCTAAAAAGCATTGGTGACACCAATAATTACGGATTTCCCGTATTTGTTCTAATAAGTCATAATCTTGTTTTGATAATTCAGGATGTCCATCGCTATAATCAAGCATTTTTAATTTCTTTATTACTGTACCAAGATTGGCTTTTTCAAGCATATCTAAGTTTTTGTCAAAATCTCCGCTATGCATACCGGCATAGATAAATTTTAAGTCATGCTCTATACATTGTACCTGCATTATCAGTTCACTATGTATAAGTTTGAATTTATCTCTTGTCATATCAAAAATTTATCCTCATAAACGAAATTTAAAAATTGTAGCTGTGTGAAATAGCATAATTTTCATTATCCATGCAAATCACACTCAATCCCGTGAGCGTTGATAATACCAATAGACTGTAAATAAGCATAAATAATGGTAGAACCGACAAATTTCATTCCACGTTTTTTGAGGTCTGCGGAAATAACATCCGACAAAGGTGAGGCGGTGCGAAGAGTGTACGGCTCGACTATGGTTTTGCCGTTTGCAAAGCCCCACAGGTATGTATCAAAGGAACCGTATTCCTTTTGAATTTCCTTGAAAATACGGCTGTTGGTGACAGCGGCTTCGATTTTTCTGCGGTTGCGTATGATTTTAGGATCGCTCATCAGCTCGTCAATCTTGACCTCTTTGTACTCGCACACTTTGTCAACATCAAATCCGTCAAAGACTTTCCGAAACGCCTCACGCTTGTTGAGAATACATTCCCATGAGAGCCCTGCCTGAAAACTTTCTAAAATTAATAATTCATATAGCTTTTCATCCCGATGTTCCGGTATGCCCCATTCGTTGTCGTGATAATGAATATAAAGCGGATTTTTCATATTCACCCATGCACAGCGGTTTTTTATTTCACTCACGGGAAAGCTCCTTTCTCGGTATTAAATATCCGTGCACAATTTCATTGCCCTCCAATTTCAGCAGAAACGCCTTCTTATCAATCCCGCCGGTATAGCCGGTCAAATTGCCGCTCGTTCCGACCACTCTGTGGCAAGGTACAATAATGGATATTTCATTTCTGCCGACCGCACCGCCTACCGCCTGCGCCGACATTTGTTTTATGCCTTTTCTTTTCGCAAGCAGCTTTGCGATCTCGCCGTAGGTCATGGTCTTACCGTACGGAATGGAGTAAAGGATTTCCCAGACCTCATTTTGAAAGGGCGTACCGATAAAATACAGGGGCAGTTTGAAATCCGGTTCTCTGCCTGAAAAGTAGATGTCAAGCCACTGCCTTGCCTTTTTAAATATGGGAAGCTCTTTTTCTTCGTGGTCTTTATCAAGATAGAGCGCAAAGTAGTATTTTTGCCCCTCAAACCAAAGCCCCATCAGCGAGGTCTCATCGGCGGCTAAAACAATCCTGCCGAGAGGCGAATCATAATAATTTATATATTGCATGGCTTTTCCTCAGTATTGAATCCTAAAATAATCTAAATATTTCTTAAATCGATCTTGCGCAGTTAAACAGGTGTCCCGCAGATACCCTTGTTCATTCGGCCAATTGGAAAGACCGCGGTAATAAAACAGCTTCAAATCGTCCTCAATGATAAACGGCACAATGCTGTTCCGCAGACATTCCTTAAACAAGATCAGCCGACCGACGCGTCCGTTTCCATCCTGAAACGGATGAATACACTCGAAACGGTGATGAAAATCTAAAATCTCGTCCAAGGTTTTTGTGCGTGCGGTGTTGTATTCGGTAAGCAATCTTTGCATCTCTGCCCCCACTTTCTCCGGGAGACAGGTATCCTTGCCGCCGACTTCGTTGGGAAGCTTTTTGTAATCGCCTACAGCAAACCAATCCTTACGGCTGTCTGCGGTGCCGGTTTTAAGAATCAAGTGGAGTTGCTTTATCATTTTTTCGCTGGGAAGCAACTGCGCCGAGTCGATCATATAGTCGATGCAGCGAAAATGATTGGCGGTTTCTATAATGTCATCCACATTCATACTGCCGCTGTCGACACCGATGGTATTGGTTTCGTAAATATAGCGAGTTTGGTCGTGGGTCAGGCGGCTGCCCTCCATGTGATTGGAATTGTAAGTCAGATCAACCTGCACTTTGTGATAAATGCCGCCCCTCACCTTGCTTTGCTTTTCCTCTTTCAAAATTTGGAGCAGGGTTTTGGGGCTGCCTGTAGGTGCGTTCGTCCGTTTCGGTTTTTCGGCAGTCTCGGGAATGTTCCAAGTCTTGCCGGTGAGAAACGCACCGTCAACCCTCCCCTGAACGCAGTAGTTCCGCACACTACGCTCGGATATATTCCACCTTTTTGCCACATCGGCAACAGAAAGATAATTCATATGCGCACCTCCATCTTTGAATATTATATCACATTATCGGCAAAATTACAACTATTTCAAGAAAATAATCAGCGATATTTTTGCCGATAGCGGCAAGGTCCTGTTTTAATGGGAATAGTTTTCAAATTCTGTCATTTGAAAATGAAGATGACAGTCATTTGAAAACGCATATAGATTTATTTTTGATTTGTTTTAGATTTATCCCTAACATTTTGAAATGATTAGCTCACCGTCTTTTCGGAATGATAGAGCGTTTTGATATGACAAGCCCTGCTCCTCATTTCGGAAGCAGGGGGATTCACCTCCTATCATAACGGAAAGAATATCATTTTCTTTGTCATTAAAAAGAGAGTTTTTCAGGCATAAAAATTGGGGTCATCTAAAAGTGAAAATCATAGCCTGAATTTTTTGAAAGACAGGCATTTCCGAAAACGAAAATCATCTCAAAAAAACTTCCGAAATTGTATCATTCCGATAGGAAAATCATCTTTTAAGATTTTTAAAAGAAAGTCATAAAAACAGGGAAATCATATATGGATTTCGTTTTTTCCCCAGTGAACTTCGTTTTTTTGC
>CALVMT010000095.1 GCA_944347775.1 uncultured Clostridia bacterium
TATCCCTAGGGATAGATTGAGTGACGTAACGAGCTTTTTCAGCTTTTATGATTTTTCTGAACGTATTCGTCCGAGCAGATATACGACGAATTTAATAGAAAATTTCAACAAGCAAATAAAAAGTCAGCGAAGAACGCGTACATAAAGGCTTTGCGCTTGCCCAAGCTCAATTAGCTGAATTTTTTAGCTAAATTGCCAAAAAATTTACAAGGTGTTTACACATAATTCTTGACATTACCGAAAGCACGGTGTTATAATGAACGATTGGAGGAATTTATTATGATTAAAATAAAAGCAAATGCTACACAGGTAGAAATCAGTGATTTGCTTTGGGGGTCATTTGTGGAACAAATGGGCAGGGCGATATATGGCGGAATTTATGACGAAGGTCATCCGACGGCGGATGAAAATGGTTACCGTCAAGATGTTATTTCTGCAGTAAGAGCTTTGAATTTACCTCTTATTCGTTATCCTGGCGGAAATTTTGTATCGGGGTTTGATTGGAAAGACAGCGTAGGGGAAAACCGTCCCGTACGAATGAATCTTGCATGGCAGCAGCTTGAACCTAACACGATTGGTTTACACGAATTTTATGATTGGTGCGAAAAAGTCGGCTCGGAAGTGATGATGGCAATTAATCTTGGCACGGGTACGATTAAAGACGCCTTAGAATTGGTAGAATACTGTAATTTTGGCGGACATTCTACAATCGCAGACGAGCGTCGTAAAAACGGTAAGGACGATCCGTTCGGCTTTAAATATTGGTGCTTGGGCAATGAAATGGATGGGATTTGGCAAATCTGCAATCTTCCAGCTGAAGAATACGCGAGAAAAGCGCGCGAGGTTTCTAAGCTTATTAAAATAATAGACCCTGAAATCAAGACGACATTGGTAGGAAGCAGCGGGCCTTACATTCCGACTTATCCCGCATGGGAAAAAACAGTTTTGGAAGAAGCCTATGATTTTGTTGATTACATTTCCTTGCATCTTTACTATTCGGTAACGCCCGACGGAAAAGATGAAAGTTTCCTTGCGCAGTATAAGGATTTGGAAAGATATATTGAAACGGTGCGTGATATCGTTAAAGAAACGAAAGAAAGAAAAAAATCTAACCATGACGTATATCTTGCGTTGGATGAATGGAATATCTGGAAGACTTCAAACGATAGTAGCGATACAAAATGGTTGGTTAGCGACGTGAGGCTGGAAAACGTGTACGATTTCCGTGATACCTTGCTTTTCGCGGACATGGTTGTTACGATGACAAACTACAGCGATTGCTTAAAAATCGGTTGTTTAGCGCAGCTCGTCAACGTGATTGCTCCCATTATGACGGAAAATGGTGGAAGAATGTTTTTACAACCCACCTATTATCCTTTTGAATTTGCTTGCAATCATCTAAAAGGAAATTTGCTTTCTTGCGAATACGATAGCCCTGTAATCACGGCTGGGGAAGAAAAGTATCAAAGCCTTCACGTAACAGCTTGTGAAAATCGATCGGAATATGCAATGTTGCTTGTAAACAATAATCTTACGGAGGAATTTGATATTTCTCTTGAAGTACCTGAAACGGCGCGTAAGGTAAAGATTTGCAAGTTTATGAAAGCGGCTCTTGCGGACGTGAATTCCTTTGATGAACCCGAAAAGGTTATTCCCAAAGAACTTGCATGCCAAAAAGAAGAAGGTGCTGTAACTTTGCGGATTCCCGCAGCTTCTATAGTAATGCTTACGCTTGAAAAAGGCGACAAATAAAATATATGAAAGGATACTTGACTTTGCAATAGAACAAGGATACTCGGGAGTGAAAAAAGGCAAGGATTGGAATGGGTACGAGGTGTATATACCACATTATTCGAGTAATAAGACGGCTTATGTTGGATATCCGTTGGTTATTCTTGTTAAAGATGGAGAAATTCGAATGTCCGATGCGGACGAGTCGATAGAGTATTTGAACTTTATTGAACCGCCTGAAGAAACAGATATTTATAATTAAAGGCTCTATGTCAAATGTTGGGGTGGGGATAAAAAGAAAAAGTTAAAATAAATTCAAAATTTTCAGTTTTAAGAGGCAAGCACAAATAGAATTTTCTTCTTTAACCGAGAGTGTAAAATAAAGTGTGTAAGTTGAAAAAGTCAGCTTATACACTTTTTCTTTATGTGAAAGTGTGATATAGTAAAAAGGAGCAAAAAACAAATGGAAGAATTTAAGCAAATGGCAAGAAAAAAGGCTCCTCGCCCGGGCGAAGAATTGGCAAAAGAAATCATCGAAAAATACAAGCCGAAAACGGTCGAAGACATGCAAAACGCTTGTCGGAAACGGAACTCGCGTTATGAATTTCTTTAAAAAGTTTTCTAGGTTTGAAGAGAATTTCAAAAAACGCATATATGAATTGATCGAACGAAAAAAAATAGAGATAGAACTCGAACAGCCTATTCGTTATAAAGCGGAAATGGAACAAGCGCAAAAGGAAAGAGATGAAATTAAATCTCAAATCGAAGCAGAGTGTTTTTGATTAGAGAAAAATAAAGATTGTCCCTTTTTCAGTACAATAAGTTTGCTATAATAAAAGAAAAACAGAGGTTTGTAAAAATGCTATTTTTCTAACTTCGCACGATGAAAACGTAGAAAAATATTGCGACAAAGTCGTGGTGGTGGATACAGAATGACACGAATTTTGCGAAGCCGAGCTTTTGATAAGCACGGCTACAAGCATTATGAGGAAAAAGATAGATATATGTCGAAAAATCGTTTAATTTGGAAATATTTGGGGGTATATAATAATTTAAGAAGATTTATATAGGCAATTGTAAAAGTCGGTAAAAAAATAGGCAAAAAAGCGAAAAAGAAAAAAGTTCCACACAAAAGTGGATACCCTCGAAAAAAGAGTAAACGAAAAACAAAGGCGGCAAGCCGTCCGCAAAGGGATTATGAAACTAATCTTTATGCAATAAGTTTGCGAATGCTTTTAACGAACAGAGGTTTATGTAATTTAACGGAGAAAAATAACCCTCGTATTATGCTTATACTTTTTTACATAGACTTGGAGATATACAGTTACAATGCAACGATACAAGCGCGTATGCTTGTAAGTCTAATCAAGAATTACAAATACTTTTTTGGAATTTGGCCCA
>CALVMT010000096.1 GCA_944347775.1 uncultured Clostridia bacterium
CAGTGCTTTTTTTGCTCTAAAACAGTAAATTTTTGTACCCTTTCCGATTTTAAAACCCGCACCGCACCGAACGGTCCGCCCCTTGACGCGCCCACACATATTCGTGCTCCAAACTCTTTCACCCCTCCCCGCCCAATCGACGCAACAAACGACAAAATATCTGTCAATTTCGCTCGTCAAAAGAGTATATTTTTCTTAAAATAACCGACAAAAATGCGCGGAGCCATCCTCCGTGCGCACAAAAACGCAGGCAAAGGGAAATCCTTTCCTGCGTTTTACAAAGCAGAACTTATTTCTTTCTGGACATTATATCCAGTATACATACCATTATCCCTAAAAACACCCCATATCCGGTCATGATATATAAAAAAATGAAAGGATCCACCTCTGTAAATATGAAGAACAAAATTGATGCAATACTCAGTCCTGCTGCCAGAATTATATTCAGAAAGGTCAGAATGACCGTCAATAAATAGACTTCTTTCTCTTTGGGACTGTATTCAAAATAATGCGCCCCTATGGTGTCCTTTTGAGGCACGATCTTTATCAAAATAGGACCCAATTTGACCTTCTTGCATTTGGATTGAATATAGCCCAACCGTGCGTTGATATCGCCTAACGGCCAAAAAAATATACCCGCCCATAAAATAATTACCGCTATTGCTGCGACCAATCTTGTCCATTCCATTATAAAAATCCTTCCCTTATAGTATTTTCAAATCGGAAAACCCTATATTTTTTATGAAATTACTTTCTATATATTATTCAAATCAATCGTCAGTTTAAATTTTTTGATCAAGAAGGCTCTATAGCATGCCATAGCAACTGCAAAATTCAATAAAATTATTAGAATATTCATTAGCAAACTGATAATCACTAAAGCTGTATATGTTGATATTTTGGGAGTATAAATTTTAAGTAAGATTGAAGTTACAACAAAGGTTAATCCAGAAATTATCCCTGCCTTCGTGTTTATTACAGGTTTTTTATTTATATTGTGATGTTTAGCAGAAATAATAACAAGTATTATACTTGCTCCCAATGCTACAATTTGTATGATAATAGTCAGCAAATAATCAATCCAAACAAATAAACCAGCATTATGATAAATTGCAAAATATATACAATCTAAAGTTATTGTAAATTCTAGCAATTGTGTTGCCTGTGATAAAAACCCCATAAAAACAGACCATTTTTTTTTATAGAGTATTGAAGTCAACCCCGCAACTAACATTAATAATATAGTTACAACAAAAAAATACATTTTAGGATATAAAGCCATTGCTATTCCTAGCCCAATAATATTAAACGGCAGAAAGCTTGTACATTTCTTTTTAGTAAATACTGTTCCTTTTATACCAAAAATCACATAACTTTCTGCCGTTTTTTTATCCATTCTACCCTCCTGATAAATTCGGCTAAAATTCGAAAAACAGCCCCATTCCAAAAAGCCCCCCGATCTTCTGTTACTGTGGTAGAGACATTCGTTCTACTACCGCCTCCTATTACTAACGTTCTGTTCAGATCTCCATTTATCAAAATTCGTTTTGCCCATTTTGGCCATCTTCGATGATTATAATTCCGAAAATCGAGGCAACTATCTATGAAACGATTAACCATAAAACAACATTTTGTTTTAGCAAAAAAATTCTTACTTGCTTGAGAATACTACCCATAAAATTCGATCATGGGCAAATTCCTCCACAAATTGATCTTACCAATAAAAACATACCTTTAAACTGAATCCTTATTTAAATTTTTACCAATGCTCGAATCAAATGTTCAAAACAAATTTTCTTGTACAAGATGAGTATAACACACAATTCATGTATCGTCAATATTTTATTAAAATGAAACATCTGACCTATAAACAGTAAAAAGAGCGAGACTTATCTTCTCGCTCTTTTTACTTCCCTTTTTTACATGTCTTTGCATGCTTTTCCACACTAGCTCTTTTTATTTTATATTCGATATAATTTGCAGATATATTCTGTTTATTACTCTTTTTTTCCTTCAAGAATACTTATTTTCTTGTCGATACTCGTAATCCGCTCTTTCAACTGCGCGATTTCCTGAAGAAGCAACTCATATTCAGAAAACACCTTATTTCTGTGTGAAAACAAAGCGTTTTGCAGCCACCGGCGAGAACGCTCGATCTCTTTATCAATACGATCCGAAATGTCCGCGTATTCCATGGGCTGGAGCAACAATTCTTTATTGATTGCGTCGTCCAAATTTTCAAGCATTCTATCTTGTATACCAAAATCCTCTGCTAAGGTATCAAAACGAGATGCACCGCGCGCACGGTTTACTAGCGCTAAGAAGGATTTTCTGAAAATCAAAGAAAAACACATGCCATGATAAGAATCGGTAATTACAAACTCTGCATTTTTTATGTGGTATATCAGCTCCTCGATTGATGCATTCTCTAAAATCCCACTCTTTTTCAGGATATTTACCTTATCTTCTGCATTAAACTGCTTATCCGTAATACAAACAAGCCTAAGATGCATTTTTTTTGCAATCCTTTCCAAAGCATCCGCTTTTTCTTTGGTAGGATCCAGAATATAAGCAAATAAAAAATTACTTTTCGTCTTTCTTTCCGCATTCTCCGCTAAAAGATCATAATTCGAAACATCACAAATAAAAACGGGATCCAACACT
>CALVMT010000097.1 GCA_944347775.1 uncultured Clostridia bacterium
AAACACAGCAGCAATACGTTTCTCATACCAGTCACGCCTTTTGGTCACCATATACAGCCTGCCGCCCGGATTCAACCGGTAAAAGCTCTGCTTAATCCATTTTTTGGGAACGGAAAAATCCGCATGATACGGAGGATTAGCCAAAATCCGATCGAAATGAACTTCGGCCGGCAACGCATCCATCCCATCGCTTTGTACACAGTTTAATTGTGCAACCCCATTTATTTCGGCGTTTCGTTTTGCATTTGCTACAGCTCGCGCATCAATATCGCACATCCATACGTCTTGTGCACACAATATTTTTGCCGCATAAATTCCCACAATTCCACTTCCGCATCCCAAATCAAGAAATGTCTTTACATTATGAAATGACGCCGTCTCAATCATATATCGCGTTCCTCTATCCAGTCCGTTCGGGCAAAATAACGTTTCGTCTGCATGTATGGATATGAGAAAACCGCCCAGCTCCAAATCAAATCTGCCCATTTTCCCCTCCGACCTGCAATATTAAAAAAGTTCATCCAGCAAAAGGTAATAGTCGATCTTCTGGCGATCGGGCGCAATGCCCAGTTCCGCAAAAAAAACCTGCTGATACTCCCGCGCACGATTAGGCAGATTATAAGCAATTGAACGTATGCACAGTGCAATGTCCTGCCAAATATCCGCTACGCCGGCTCTACCCAAATCTAGATACCCGCTCACTTTATCCTGTGCAAAAAATATATTCGGCAGGCAATAATCACCATGCGAGAAAACGAGTTGCTCTTCCTTAGGGCGCCGTGACTCCAAATAAGCTAAAATTTGCTCCGCTGAATCAAAACATCGGTGAGACGAATCCAGATCCTCCATGTTAACGAGCCCTGCTTCAACTCTTTTTCGTGCGCAAACAAGTTTATGTTCAAGAGTCTGCCAAGACGGGCATGCAGAAATATCTATCCGCCAAAGCGATAGAAGTCCCTCTGCCAATAAGCGGACCGTCTTAAAAGGATCCTGTAAGCAGTTTTTGGAACAGGCCATCTCTCCCGGCAGCGCAGAAAGCAGCAGATACTGTTTTCCCTGCCATTGTTCCTCCGCCAATATACGCGGAACAGGAAGCTTATCATCAAGCCAGCTGAGCATTTGCTTTTCAGTTACACTTTGTTCACCTATATCCTCTATTTTTAAAAAACACAGTTTGTTCTTTTTTTCACATCGATAAACATCGGCACCCGAGCACCCGATTGTTTCCAAAGTACAGCAAAATCCCTCTGTTTCCCGCGCGATTACGTCCGGCCAATCTCTTTGCAGCCCGGCTTTACTGATCATCATGCATCTCCAGCCCCAAACGAGAAGCTTGTTCACGCATACCAAGCATTGTATTGCTGATCAATTCATCCAGCGTTATTCCCATTCGCTCTGCACCCTGCCGGATAACTTCGCGATCTACACCGGCAGCAAAGTGTTTATCTTTATATTTCTTTTTCACAGACTTTACTTCCATATCCATCACGCTGCGCGAAGGCCGCATCAGTGCCGCAGCGGTAATTAATCCCGTCAATTCGTCAACGGCAAACAGAGTTTTTTCCATCATATTTGTCGGTTCTATATTGCAACAAATCCCATAACCATGACTTTGCACTGCATGGATAATTTCCGGATCCACTCCTTCTTCCTTAAGAATCTCTGCAGCTTTGACGCAGTGCTCTTCGGGATATAATTCGTAATCGACATCATGAAGCAGTCCAACAACGCCCCATAGTTGCTCGTCCTCATGATTTAAACGGGCAAAATAGCACATCGCCGCTTCTACTGCCATTGCATGCTTTTGCTGGCTTTCACTCTTTACATATTTTTTTAAAATGGCCATAGCCTGTTCTCTTGTCGGTCTCATCATTTTCCTCCTCACTCCATTAATCTGTGCAACCGATCTTTTTTAACGCATTTACTGCTATATCCGGATAATTTGTGATTATCCCATCGACACCCTTTTGCCCTAAAGCGCAAACCATCTGTTCATCATTAACTGTCCAGGCATTAATCTGCATACCCTCTCGATGCGCCTGGTCAACATACCATGGTTCAAATAGCGCCGTATAATGCGGATGAAGCGCACATGCCTGCAACGTTTTAGCATACACCCATGGCTGATAAAGGCATGCTTGATATAAAATGCCCACTTGGGCAAACGGGTTGACAAACTTCAACCTGCGCAACGCATAATGATCAAACGAAGAATAGATCACCCGTTCCTGCATTCCTGCGTGTTCGACTTCTTTCACCACCTTGACTTCTATCCCATCATAATGTAATAAGCTATCGCATTTCAGTTCGATATTGAGATATAATCCTGTCGGTCGCAACAAATCCAACACTTCTCTAAGCAGCGGCATACGGTAAAACCGATCTGCTGGAAATTCTGCATGATAGTTAAAAGAAACCAGTTCTTCATATGGCAATGCACAAATTGCTCCGCTGCCGTTACTTGTGCGTTCAATCGTCTCGTCATGACAAACCACAAGCTGAGCATCGGCGCTCATTTGCACATCCAGTTCAACACCGTAAGCACCCATTTCTGCTGCGAGGGAGAATGCCTCTAATGTATTTTCAGGCGCATAACCGGATGCGCCGCGATGCGCCCAAACCTTTGCCATCACTATCTCCTTTCTTCTTCCTAATATTCATACAAACGTTCTAAACCGTTTTTGACGCGCAAAACACCATCGGCCAGTGCCTGCATCTCATCTTCACCCGCATAGGTTAAAACAGGTAGCCATCCGTCGATCCGTTTTTTAATCATCCCCGTAAAGCGAGTGCTGTTGGAAATTCCTCCTGTAAGAATTACCGCCCGTGCACGCCCCTCCAAAACGGCGTGCATTGCACCGATTTCCTTACAAATCTGATAAGCCATTGCTTCAACAACCATTGCGGCAAACTCATCGCCCTGTTTGACCATTTCCTCCGCTTCGATCATATCATTTGTCCCTAAATAGGAATACAGACCACCCTTCTTTTGCACCAGATCCAACATTTGCTCTTTCGCGTAGTTGCCCGAAAAGCACATCTCAATAACCGGGACGATTGGAAGAGAACCGGTTCGATCCGGCGTAAACGCGCCGTCTCCGCCCATTGCATCATTAACATCAATCACCCTTCCGTAACGGTGCGCTGAGACAGTAATTCCACCACCCATATGCACAGCGATAAAACAGCCATCTTCGTATTTCATCCCTAAATCCGCTGCTGCTTTACGCAAAATTGCCTTGGTATTGAGTGCATGAAATACACTTCGCCTCTCAATTCCAGCCAAGCCGCTCAAACGTGCAACCGGCTCAAGCTCGTCTACAACTACAGGATCAACAACATAAGCCGGAATACCGAGTTCATCGCTTAATTGTGCAGCAATAAGACCACTCAATACCGAAGCATGAGCAAGAGCCGTTTTGCTATGCATATCTTCACGCATCCGTGCATTAATCAGATATGTTCCTGATTCAATCGGGCGAATAAGCCCTCCACGCGCTACAATATCGGTCAGTGAATTCAGTAAACATCCATGCGCTGCCAATTTTTTTAATATCAACTCTTTTCGCATAGCCATTTGATCGGTAATATCAGAAAATTGCTTTAATTCTTCGGCGGAATGGCGAATCGTCTCGCTGAACAGCGGCGTATTTTCTTCAAACACCGCTACTTTTGTTGATGTTGAACCGGAGTTAATCACTAGTATTGTGTTCACTTTCTCACCTCTCCCTCCTTATCAACTTTAAAAATAAAATTCCAATCATGCAGGCGTTGTTCCAGTTGTTGCGCTTGCGTATCGTAAAGTAGTAACTGCATCCAGATCTCTGTCTTTCCGCTCTGTTCTAATGGTTCTACCCGCATACGGCAGATATTCCAGCCATTTTTGCGGATATATCCGGTAATGCGATTTAATACGCCCACATGATCATGCACAATCAGACAATAGCTGTGCGCCCTTTTCTCATTTATGCTCAATTTTCTCATGTTGCGCCTCCCATTCGCTTCTTAAAAGCCGATAGATCAGCCTTGTCTTCCATTGCCCTTCATGCCAGACCGCCTGCTTAAGTTCTCCTTCTCTAATCATTTTGCATTTGCGCATAACGCCCTCCGAGGCTCTGTTTTCTGCAAGACAACCTGTCTCTATGCGCCAAATTCCACCTTTTGTAAACGCATAATCGATCAGCGCCGCTGCAGCTTCACTCGCATATCCCTTTCCCCACATTTCCGGGCGCAAAAAATATCCGAGATTGGCAATATTTCCCCCCGGCGTACGCGCAACTATCGTATAGCCGACTTCTCCGATATGGCGGCCTGTCTGTTGGTCAACAATTTTTAAAAAAAATCGCTCTCTGGGCGTTTCTCTCATGGCTTCAATTGCGCGCCGTAAGTTTTCTTTCGATTTTTCTTTTCCATCTGAATATAATTCAGGCAAAAACCGCATCGCCGTGGGATCAGAAAACAGAGCATGATGTTCCAAAAAATCTTCCGGAACATGATCGCGTAATACCAGGCGTGGCGTAAATAAATACAGCATTTCTCCGTTCATAAAGACCTCCCGATCAGGTGCAGGGAATGCGCGCAATGCGGCAAAAATTTTTCGATAAAATCCATAGTGCGCAGCCGGATGCTCGTCGTATTATCGCAGGGATGAAAAGCGATATATGGCTCTGCCGCTGCTCGTGCATCCATTAAATAGGACACCTCTTTTTTCTGATCAAACAACAATCCAAGCGCGCTGGCACTGCCGGGCAGGCAGCGCAGCAGCCTCCACATTTGCTCAGGCGCGCCAAACGACAAATGACCACAGCCCAGTTCCGCGCCGAGCACTTTTTGCTCCATTCGGCAATCCCCGGGCAGCGTATATAGATAATATCGACCATTCCTGGTATCTTGTAAAAAAAGATTTTTACAAATGCGTATCCCAAGCCTTGCCTCAACCGGTGCACATGCTTGTGCATTCCCTGTCGGACTATGTTGTATACGTACAAAATGAATACTCAAATCCAAAAGCGCATCGTAAATTGCCTTTTGCGTCAACCCGCATTCACACGCAGGCGGCGGACAGGTATATTGCGTTTGATCCATCCAAAAGGTGTTTGTTTGTGCTTCCCTATTCATTATTTTCTCTCTCGGCGCAAAATTTCCGTCAACTCTGCCGGGGAAGCAGCGATAATTTCAGCGCCTGCCCCATGCAATTCTCCCGGTTCACCGTAACCGTATCCTGCACCCACCGCATAAACGCCAAACTCCCTTGCCCCTTTCATATCATAACTGCGGTCACCAACCATTGCCGTTTTTTCTATTTGCGCAGCCAGTTCTTTTAAAGCCCGCGCAATAACCTGCGGTTTTTTCCCGTTTGTTCCGTCCATTTCACTGCCGGAGACATAGTCAAAATAACCATCCAATCCGAAATGCTGCAAAATACGCTGCGCATAATAGGCCGGTTTGGACGTTGCAACCGCCATACGACAGCCTGACCTTTTGAGCTCATCAAGCATTTCGGGCACACCTTTATAAACGCGATTTTCCAAGTATCCCACTTGACCGAACCGTTCCTGGTAAAAACGCAGGCCTTTCAACGCATCTTCCGGTGAAAGCCCGTAACGTTCCGCAAAAGACTGCCTAATCGGCGGGCCAACCACCCAATTCATTTCGGCAAGCGGCGGAGGCTGTATGCCTAATTTTTCCAATGCATACTGTGCGCTTTTTAATATTCCTTCCTTCGAATCTGTCAGTGTCCCGTCTAAATCAAACAAAATATAGCGCATAACTATTCCTTCCTCGCTTTCTTTTCCATTTGCAGATGTGTTTTATTTTGCCCGGTAATACAAAATCCAAGCCATTGATATAGCCGTATCGCACGGGTATTATTTTTAAGCACTTCTAAACATAACCCGCTCCTCTTTTGGGCCGCATATTCACTTAACTTAAGCAAGATTCGGCTCCCAAGCCCGCGGCACTGCTCACCTTTTTTTAATTGCAGCTCATTTAGCATTAGATTGCCTTTCTGAGAACTCACTGAAAAAAAACCGATCGGTTCATTGTCCCGCATGATCAGCCAATACGGCGCTTTAGCTAGTTCGCTGCGCAAAAACGCCTCTTCCCGGATGTCTTCCCATTTTTCAAAAGCTTCCCGATATAAGTCCTGCATGTTTTGCTTAAGTACACAAAACAAAAAAGCAAAATCTTCTTCCCGTCGCAGCCGTATGTTGATTTTCTTTTCTTTATTCCACTCTTCCCTCGTTATGCAATATAGCACATGAGGCATATCCATATGATAATACTGCTTTATTGCATGCGCTGTTGCAACCATACCGTTGCGCAGGGCTACACGGCGAGAGGGCAAGTTGTTTTCCCGAATAATTGAATAAACCGCTTCCGCCCCGAGAGTATCAAAAGCATAATCACGGCAGGCTCGCGCTGCCTCAGCTGCATAGCCGTTCTTCCATGCTTTCTTTTTAAACAAATACCCTACTTCCAATACTTCTCTTCCCTGCCAGGGCTGAAGCGAAAGACCACACTGGCCGACCATCTGCCCTGCGTCCCGCAAGCATACAGCAAAAAGCCCATAGCCTTCCCGTGCATAGCGTTCAAGCTGTCTATTTAGCCAATCCGTACATTCCTGCTCACAAAACGCATGCTCATAAGCGTACATGACCTGTTCATCTTGCAGGATTTCACATAGATCGCCCCAATCTGCCTTTGTCATTTTCCGCAGCACAAGGCGCGGTGTCTGTAAGATCATATTTTCCACTGTACAAATCCCCTTCATCTGCACTTTATCGTACCATATAATGCGCCAAGTTTCCATATGCGAAAATGTATAAATCCCCCGCATTTTCTCCGTTATATAATAAAACGGCGGCAGAGAGATGATCTCTGCCACCGTTTTGCACACTATACCATTTACAAAAATTAAAACCGTTCAAAATGCACTTTTGCAGGATCGTATCTGTCCTTAGCAATATTCTCCTCTTTGCTGTAGCCAAGCGCAATTGTAGAAAACGGAATAATGTGATCGGGTAACATAAAGAATTCGGAAATTTTCTTCATGCATTCCTGCTTTGGATATGTTCCCAACCAGACACCGCCCATTCCCTCCGCAACAATTTGTAGCAGTATATTTTCTGTACATGCGGCACAATCTTGTATCCACCAAGCCTGCCCCGCAATTGCTTTTTGCATATCTGCGCATACAATAATTACTGCACCTGCCCGGGCAGCCATTTTGCTATAGGGGCTCATTTGGCTTATCATCTGCTTTGCTTCCGGCGAAGTAGCAATGAGAATCTCCCACGGAAATCTTCCCATTGCTGAAGGAGCAAGCTGCCCTGCTTTCGCAATACGCTCCAGTTTCTCCCGTTCTACCGATTTGTCAATAAAGCTTCTTATTGATCTTCTTAAAAAAATCGGATTCATCATCATTTTTACCCTTTCCGGCAGACAGCATACAACCATCTTTTCAATTTCGCTTTTGCCTGCCAAATCACCATTTTTTCTTTTTATGTTTGCACCCAACGTATACATGTGCTTTATCGCACTATTTGTCATGATCGGGTGCATAGATTTCCATCGCTACGCCTGCATCTCGCACAAGAATTTCTCTAGGCATTTTTGCCAACACAAAACCGACATAGATATCGCCTGCCGCCCCGGAAAGATTGAGAATTTCAATAAAATACAATACCCAAAACCAAGAAGAAGGCAACAGTATACATAACACCCCGATAAATATCCCCCATAGAACAACAGGCGCAAAAGCAATCACAAGATAATCTCTTTTGCAAAAGTATGCATCGCTTCCCGCATAAGCATATATCCCGGTAAATCCGTATCGCACTTTTACCCCGCTATAACGCTTCATCAACAGGCCGTGAATCAATTCATGTCCAAAAATATATGCTATGCTTCCAAAAATCATCACACCTGCCTTGGCCAAAAAAACCCCGATCCCATTTAGAGAAATAACAGAAGAAAAAGGGACAGCCGTTAACCCGACAATAACGGCAACTACCGCAATACCCAAAGCTAAGCCATTAACGATCAGCATCTTTTTTTTATCCGTCTGCAAATCCAGCTTCATTATCGTTCTGTACATCGGCGGCAGATATTTTAAGCTCCTTTTTTCTTTCATTTTTCCCCTCCAGATAATCCTGTAACGCAACAACTTCTGACTCATCCCAAATTTTAACGCCTTGCCGGCTCAGCAGCTGTGCGGTAACACCTTCCGCATGCAATAGCTTTTTGCTGAATGAACCATCGTAAATGTATTTGCTCCCGCAAGACGGACTTTTTTGCTTCAACACCGCATGTTTGCATCCATAAAGCTGCGCAAGATAGGCTGCCTGTTGCGCCCCCTTTTGATATTGCCTCGTTACATCCTGCCCGTCAACAGTACATACCCGCTCAGCAATCCGTTCCGCAGGCGGCCGCGGTGTCGGCAGACCGCCCAACTGTTCCGGGCATACCGGAATTAGAACTGCCTGCCCGATCATTTGCATAACTCGTTTATCCGCTTTACTTTGTCCATCGTAGCGGCAGGCTATACCCAACAGACAGGCACTGACCAATATTCTCTGCTTATTTTCCATTTTCCCCTCCTTCTTTTATTTTTTAGCTCAAAAGCCACAGCAACAGCAGATGCCCCGGATAAAATGCATACCATAACCACTGATGTCCCTGTCTTCCCTTTTTTCCGTTATACATCATTATCGGAGCAAGTGCAAGAAGTGCAAACAACTGAAGCGGACGCCCACCCAAAAAAACGACATTGCGCGCTGTACATAAAATTCCCACTGTACACAATATCAACTTCAACCAAGCTGTATGCGCTTTTATCGCTGCATTCATAAGCAAAATACAAAATACCCCCACTCTACCATAATCGGCCTTAAAAAAATCAGCCAACAAAGCCAAGACAACTACCAAAAAAATGCGAAAATATGCTGATTTCCCCGATCGTGCCCCGGAAATAGCCCATATACAAAGTAAGCCCAGTAGCAAAGTAAAAAAAACATTCTGCGCATTAACTTCCCATATCGTATGAAAAAAACAAAGGTCAAAAGGAATTTCGGATATCACAGCAAAAATCCCAAGCCGCAAAGCATATCTGCCCATGCTGCGCGTGTGCCTCGCCCCTTCTGCCAATAAAAAAGCATAGATAGGAAAAGCCACACGCCCAAAGGCATACAGCAAAAGCGGCGCATCACGCCACAAAATTTTAACGCCATGATCAAAAAGCATACTTGTTACAGCAATTCCCTTCAGCTGTGCAGCAGATAATCCACATTTTTTTGAAATAATATCCATTTTACTTCTTTCCCTGCCAACAAAGAATAAGGTTATCCCAGAGTTTGCCGTCCATCTCTTCTCTTTTGGGAATAACGCAAACCGGAACAAATCCCGCTTTTCGATAGCAACGGATAGCGCGCACATTCTCTGTTTTGGGATCAATAAAAACAGCATCCACGCCTAAAGATTGTGCCAAATATGTACATAGACAACAAAGAAGGCTACTACCAATTCCTTTATTCCACAAATCCGGCTCTCCGATAAACATATCAATGGCCATCGGTCGTTTGTATGATGAAAAGTCAACAAGGCCACGGCAATCGTAGTTGTCTACCACGGGATAAAACTGCATGTATCCTATCGGCCTTTTTTCATATTCTGCTATACAGGGCGTAACCTCTTCCTCTCCCCGCACACACGGCCCGTATTTTTGCCGGATACTTTGCTGTGTATGGCGGCACTGCAAGCCATCATAATATGCCGCCACCCGTCTATCCGACAGCCAATTTAATAGTCTTTCGTACTCCTCCGGCGCATCCTGCATCAGTCGTAGCGCCAGATCTCCATTCTGAAAAAGATAATTCATTCCCCATTTCTCCTTATTTGTCTATCATATTGCTCACCTTTATTTTCTCATCGTTTACCCTTGTTTTGCAAGAAAAAAGGCTGCACAAGTATACAGCCTTTTTATCCATTCTCCAAATTTTCAATCAGTTAAAGCCGCGAAATCCCTTTCCGATAATCTCACTGCTGTTGGTAATCGCAATAAAAGCTGTCGGTTCATGTTTCTTTACAAAGTTGCGCAGCTGCACGGCCTGCCCCCTCTTCATTACTGTAAGAATAACAGTTTTTGGCATATGACTATACGCTCCCTCAGCCTGATAGGTTGTCGCACTGCGTTTAAGATGCCGATGAATATATTCGCAAATAGGCGCAGGATCGTTGCAAACAATCGTAAAATACTTACACAAATTGATATTTTCAATTACACCGTCGATGACGAGGGATTTGGCCATCAATCCGCAGAATGAAAACAAACCAGTCTGTGCATCAAATACAAAACAGGCAGCAATAGTAATAAAAAGATCGACCAAAAACAGAGCCGAACCGATATTAAAATTGGTGTATTTACGCAAAACCACGGCAATAATATCTGTCCCGCCGCTTGAAGCACCCATATTAAATAGAATTGCAGAGCCGAGCGCCGGCAATACAACAGCAAAAATAAGCTCAAGCACCGGTTCAGTTGTCAGCGGTGCGCTCATCGGCCATATGCGTTCCAAAAGGCTCAGTGCAACCGACATCAATACACTTACATAAACGGTTTTTATGCCAAATCCCCTGCCTAAAAAGATAAATCCCACAACAAGCAGAGCCATATTAATAATAAAAGTAATCGTCCCGGCAGAGATATCGACAAGGCCGCTGATAATCGTCGCAATACCCGTTACTCCGCCAAAAGAAAAGTTATTCGGAAATTTAAAAACATAAATACCTATGACCATAATCAGCGTTGCTGCCGTCAGCATGCCGTATTCTTTAGTTCTCGACCACATTTTTTTCTGTTCCATCGTTATTTTTCCTCGGTTTCTTTTTCCGGCACCTACCTCAGCGCCACGTTATGCCTCTGTGTCCTTTTCCGGTTTTACACAGTTTTACAAACAAAAAGCCATTCCTCCTTTTCTATTCTGCCCTTATGGTATCATATTCTTTATCTCTAGGCTATTGCTTTTTAAAAGAAAATAAAAAATGCCTCCGCCAAAAGCGTGGTGTCGTTAAGGGACAAAGCAATCGAATGGGATACAAAAACCAGTTTTCGGTCATTTTGACCGAAAACTGGTTTTATTAATCTCTTTAAACCGATTTGGATAATCCGTTATACAGATATATACATTTTATTATTTCTCATACAAAAAATGCTTGCTTTGTTGATACATTATATTTCTAAATAGTATAAAGTAAACATTAATCGGTTTTTAAGCAGCGCACAGCCAGGCGAGCCTGACCGCCGG
>CALVMT010000098.1 GCA_944347775.1 uncultured Clostridia bacterium
TCCGCAGGAGTCATGCCTTTAGCAATGGCAAATAGGTAAGCTCCGTGATATACGTCGCCAGCGCCGACGGTATCCACAACATCTACCGAATAGCCAGGAGCAAAGCAATAGCCATCATCACTTAAAACGGCAGATCCTTTATCACCAAAAGTAAAAACAACAATTTGCGGACCGAGTTGCCGAATTACTGCCAGGTTTTCCCGAAATTTTTCGGAATCAGCGCTAGCATTTTCTCCGAAAACAGCATTGTAATAAAATTCGGAGCCAATAAAAATATCAATTTTCGACAACATCGCATGTGTCTGATCTGAATAAGAGTCACCGTCAAAAGCGACAAGCCCGCCTGAACGATGAATAATATCAGCCATGCGGTGAGAAACCGCATCGGCACGTTCAAGATGCAGGATATCATGCGAGGCAATAAAGGCTTCATCAATATCATCAAGCGCATATGGACGCGAAGTAGCATGACGCCATAAGATGTTGCGCCCTTTTGTCACCTTGTCGGAAAGGACAACGGAAAAGGCATTATTACCATCCTGAATCATATGCGAAGTATCAATATGATAGTAGCGGAAATCATCCAACAGAAAATCACCGTAAGAATCTGCGCCAATCATACCGATCATTGAGGCGGTACCGCCAAGCTGTCCTACTGCAGCCAATGCGCTGGATACTTTTCCGCCGCCTTGCCAGCTCGTCTGGCGAATTTGCGCACCTTCATCTTTTTTGGTGGGCAAATGATCAAGGCTAACCAGAAAATCCATACAAGGTGTTCCGTAAGCAACTATTTTTTTCATGATAAACACCCCTTTTTGATAAAACCTGACCTATTTATCATATCAATAAAACGATACACTGCCATTATATCATGGCCTTTTTGGATGTGCAATAAATAAAGAGCGGATTTCCCGCTCTTTTTGTTAGATTATTCCAGATTATTATGATTGCGCCTGATATCGGCAAAGCTAAGCCCAAGCTTTTCCATCATTTGTGTCATGATGCAGTCGTTGAGCATGACGACAACCTGATAGTAAGAACGGGTGATTGCAATAGGTGCTTTTTCTTTTTCTTCTGGTGTGTTTGCGCCGATACGCGCAATTTTAATGTTATAATCCGCACGTTTTCCGATATATGATTCAGGATGGCCTGAGATCAACGCGAGTTTTGCGCCATGTTCTTTACATTGATCGGCCAAGATTTTCATCGTATCTGTTTCGCCGGAACCAGAACCAATAACAAGAATGTCTCCTTCATGAATAGAAGGTGTGGAATTATCTCCGACAATATGCGTTTTAAGCCCTAACTGCGAACAATTCATGGAAAGAATACGGATAACATTTCCGGCTCTTCCCCATCCTGCGACAAAAATGCGCTTTGCCTCGAGTAAGGCATCGCATAATGCATCAATTTCCGCTTGATCAATACCGGTTAAAACTTTAAAGTTATGTTTTGCCAAAGTCTGGCGATATTGTAATCTATCCATAAACGCACCCCTTATTCCAGATTATTGTGATAAAACTTCACATCCCGGAAGGTCAACGCTTTTTCATCCATAACATAGGCCATAACGCAATCAACCATCATGACTACTGTTTGATAGTAAACCAGGCTGAGCGCAACGGGTTGTGTTTCCAGATCTTCTTTTTTATGAGTTACCGGAATATGTACGGTTAAATCAGCCTTGCTTTCAATATAAGAACCTGAGGCAGAAGTGACAAGCGCGAGTTTTGCACCATGCTCTTTACACTGATCAGCCAAGATTTTCATCGTATCTGTTTCTCCGGAACCAGAACCGATAACAAGAAGATCTCCTTCATGAATAGAAGGTGTGGAATTGTCTCCGACAACGTGTGTTTTAAGACCCATTTGAGAACAGTTCATGGAAAGAATACGGATAACATTTCCGGCTCTTCCCCATCCTGCGACAAAAATGCGCTTTGCTTCAATAATTGCTCTTGTTAAAGCGTCTAACTCGCTTTGAGAAATGGCGCACAGCGCATCACCGGCCGCCTGAGCAACTTGTTGCCTTAATTTTAAGCCATCGATCATAGTCTTCTCCTTTCTTCAATTATTCCAGATTGTTGTGGTTATAACGGACATCCGCACCTGTAAGGCCACGTGCCTCCAACACATATGCCTGAACACAGTCGCAAACCATTTCCAGAACATGATAGAAAGAACCGCCGCGATCTTCGGGATTAAGGGATTTTCTCTCGGGGCGGGGGATGACAACATTGACGTCGGCCAACTTACCAATTGTGGATTCTGCATTTCCGGAAATCAGAGCGAGCTTTGCACCAAATTTTTTTGCTTTTTCGGCTAAAATAATCATTGTCTTGGTTGTACCCGAACCTGAGCCGATGACCAGAAGGTCTCCCGGTTGAATGGAGGGAGTTGAGTTATCTCCGCAAACGAATGTCTCAAGACCGGCCTGTGAGCAATTCATTGAAAGAATTTTTACGTTATTTCCCGCGCGGCCAAATCCGGCAACAAAGATGCGGTTGGCATCAAGAATTGCTTGGGTGAGGGCATCCAATTCGTCTTGTGAAACAGCCATCAGTAGTTCGGCATCACCTTTTGCAACAGCTTCTCTTAGTTTTTTTCTGTCCATTCCAATTTCTCCTTTTTATTTTTTATATTTATTTTTATTATAGCTTTTTTTTATAATGCGGGCAAGGGTGGTTTAAATTTGATAAAAAGATAAATTCTAAAGCGATACCGTCAAAAAACCCCGTTCTGTATAGAACGGGGGGATTTTTTATTCAAGATTATTGTGATTGTAATGGATATCGGCATCGGTAAGACCAAGCATCTCACAGACATATACACGGATAAGATCAACAGTTTGCACCATGACATGATAGAAAGAGCCTCCGGACACTGCCGGAGAACCTTCTTTTTTCGGAATGCGGTTAATGACAACGTTGATATCCGCAATTTTACCGATTGTCGATTCGGGGTTACCGGAAATCAGGGCCAGCTTTGCGCCATAATCTTTAGCCTGCTGTGCGATCAAAGCAATTGTTTTGGTATTGCCTGAGCCAGAACCGACAACAAGTAGGTCGCCTTCATGAATAGAGGGCGTTGTGTTATCTCCGCATATATGTGCAGTCAAACCCATTTGGGAACAATTCATTGCCAGAATTTTAATGCAGTTTCCTGCTCTTCCCCAGCCGGCAATATAAATACGCTTTGCATCAACAATTGCTTGTGCAAGTGCATCAAGCTGCCCTTGGTCAATAGAAGCAAGCATTTGAGCATCTTCTTGGCCCATTCTCAATTTTTCACTGATTCTGTCCATTATTTCAAATCTCCTTTTATGCGGTATTTTTATCCGCGATATAGAATTTAATTTAATTATAATATATTTTTTTTACTGATGCAAGACCAGAATACAGATTCAATTCTTTTTATGCTGATTAATCATAACAAAAAAACAGCAACATAGATATGGTAATAGATTATGAAAATGGAGAAGGCAAGGATATGAAAGCATATATAGAAGAGCGCGCAGTGGAAATTGCCGGCTATATTATAGAGAATCAGGCCACCGTCCGAAAAGCGGCGCAGGAATACCGTATCAGCAAGTCGACAGTGCATAAAGACGTAACCCAGCGTATGGAGGAGATCGATCCGGGAATGGCTCTTAAGGTGCGGCGTGTATTACAGCATAATATGGAAGAACGGCATATTCGGGGAGGATTGGCGACAAAAAGAAAGTATGCATTTCGGTGTATGCCATTAAAACAGAAATAAAAATAAAAGCAGCATATAAAATAAATATGAACATGGTAAATAAATCTTGAAAATTATTTCACATTATTATATTATGGTAAAGAGACTGCTGTCGGCATGATGGCGCTGAGAATTACGGTAATGATAATGGGAGTAAACTATGGGTTTATTTGATTATAATGATATTGGCATAGACCTAGGTACAGCCAATGTATTGGTATATATTAAGGGAAAAGGAATTGTTTTGCGGGAGCCGTCGGTTGTAGCTATTGATCGAAATTCCGGCCAGATGGTTGCGGTAGGTGAGGAGGCGCGGGTGATGCTCGGCAGAACGCCGGGTAACATTATTGCAGTTCGGCCGCTTCGCGAAGGTGTTATTTCTAATTTTCACGATACAGAAAGAATGTTGCGTTTTTTCCTGCGCAAGGTAATCGGAAGAAAATTATTTTTTAAGCCGCGCGTGGTGGTTTGTGTGCCAAGCAGTGTAACGGAAGTGGAAAAACGTTCATTTATCGAAGCTTGTGAAGATGCCGGTGCCAGACAGACACATCTGATCGAAGAGCCGATTGCCGCGGCAATCGGGGCAGGCTTAGATATCAGCAAGCCGGTTGGTCAGATGGTTGTAGATGTTGGCGGTGGGACGACGGATATTGCCGTGATTTCCCTTGGTGGAGCGGTAATTAGCGATTCCATTAAATGCGCCGGAGATAAGTTTGATGACGCGATGATCCAGTATATCAAGAAAAAATATAACATGATTATTGGTGAGCGAACTGCTGAAGATATTAAAATCAATATTGGCTCTGCTTTTCCGAGGAGAGAAGAAGCTTATATGGAAGTGAC
>CALVMT010000099.1 GCA_944347775.1 uncultured Clostridia bacterium
GGAGTGTTAAAATGTCCTCTTTGCGGAAGTTCCATGTATACAAATAAACACGCATGGACAAACAAAGATGGCACATATAAGGAAGTCTACTATTATATATGTGGCAGGAACAAACAAGAGAGAGGGCGTCACTGTGAGTATAAAGCATCTTTGAGGAAAACAGATATTGAGCCTCTTGTAATTGAGGCAGTTAAGGAGTTGGTAAGTGATAAATATTTTGCTAAAGAAATAGAAAAACGAATTGGCATACAAATAGATACTACAGCTATTGATAAGGAAATTGAGAATTATGAAAGCAAATTAAAAGAGGTCGATTTGAATAAAGCCCGTTTGGAACGGGAGATTGACAATTTACCTGTTGATGCCCGCTATCGGGAAAGAAAACTTCACGACATGACATTGAGGCTTGATGGTCTGTATGATACCATTGTAGAACTTGAGGAACGCATTGAGGATGCGAAATTACGGAGAAGCTCGATTGAAATGGAAGCAATTACGCTTGATAACATTTACAAAATCATGCTAAACTTCGGAAAGCTCTATGATAGAATAAGTGATGAGGAAAAGAAAAGCATTATTACTTATCTGATAAAGGAAATTCAGATATACCCTAATGGTGAGTCAGAGATGCCTTTGAGATCAATAGAGTTTAATTTTCCGATATACCGTAATGGTCGTGAGATCAGGCGGCTTTTGTGGGAAAAGGGTAATACCGTTGAGTGTGTCGTATTGATGGAAAGGTTATGAATTGTAAATTTCGGTAAAAAAAGAATTGTTCGTAAAAAGACCAAAGATGGAAAGAGACTTTATATCTATCCCCATACAATATATGGACGAAGAATCGAAAGTTTGATTATTGATAAGTGAATAAAATGATTTTTTTGAGATAAGAAAGATTCGTTTATAAAAAACAGAACAGTATTTTTACTTTACAAAGAAAATTCTGTTCTGTCTTTTGTTAGATGAAAATTTTTTGGTTTATTTTACTATACGTTGAAGATCTTCCGTAATTTTCTGCATTGTTGTATTATCCAGCGAGGAAAAACTTCTTAACGAACTCAAAGGCATATAGTATACCATTTTTTTCTCCATTTCGCTCATGTCAGAAAGATCTTTTTTTCCCGTAAACTCCATAATATATGGCATAATTCTCTTTTGCACAAAATCTGACGTCTGCGGATACTGCATTAAATCTCCAATCATGACGTTTTCATCAATAATAGGCATGGTTTTAACTTCTCCAGTTAAAATAATATCCTGTTTTAATAGAATATCTCTAGATGATTTTCCGATACGTATTTCATAAACTCCATCTGCAGCATACCATTCATGTTTCAAAACGTCATACCATGCAAATGCACGGTAATCGAGCGCCATACTGACAGTTTTGGTTTCTCCTGGATTAAGATTTACCACACAGAATCCTTTTAGTTCTTGCTCTGGTCTGATCGCAGATTCCGTTTTATCTGATACGTAAAGCTGAACAACTTCTCGTCCTGCTCGTTTGCCGATGTTGGTAACTTTCAGAGTTACTATAATTTTTCCTTTGCCGGCACTATGATTTTTAAGATATTGGCTGTTGATTTTTTTACACTCTTTGTCGTCCCATTGTATGTTAAGTCCACTATATTGAAACTCCGTATAACTGAGTCCATAGCCAAATGGAAACAGGACATCCATTTTTTTGGTATCATAATAACGATATCCTACAAAAATGCCTTCTGCATAATTAACATGCTTTTCTTTCCCAGGAAAATTCAGATAACTTGGATTATCTTCCAGTTTCTTGGGAAAAGATTCTGCAAGTCGGCCAGATGGGTTTACATTTCCATATAATACATCTAAAACAGCTTCAGCAACGGCTTCGCCTCCCAGGTAAGCTTCGATAATTCCGTGAACTTGTTCTACCCATGGCATTTCTACTGGTGAACCATTGTGTAATACAACAATGATTGGTTTTCCCAGCTTACAAAGTTTAAATATCAATTGGTTTTGGCAGTTTGGCAGGCGCATATGGCTTCTGTCATAACTTTCAGATTCAAAACTATCAGGTAAACCTGCAAAGACAACAATTTTATCCGCATTTTCTGCTGCTTTTAAAGCCTCTTGTTCAAGGGTTAAGTTTATTTGGTCGGTATGTGCCGAGAATCCTTTTGCGTAATTTATATTTCCATATGCATCTTTTAACTGCAATGCAGAAATGATATGGTGCGAACGAATATGTGAACTGCCGCCTCCTTGATATCTCGGCTCAGAAGCAAATCCACCGATAAATACTATTTTTTCCTGTTTGCTGAGAGGAAGAACCGGTATATTTTCTTTTTTTGCGGTTATATATGTCTCGTTTTTTAAAAGAACAATGCATTTTTTGGCAATATCAGCGGCTTTTTTATGGTCAGCTTCTCGATCGAATATCTCATGATGTCGATGTTCAATATAACGAAATACAATATTTAATATGCGTTCTACAGAGATATTTAATGTTTCTTCATTGAGTTTGCCGGAACGAACGGCATCTATTATTATTTTATTATTTACTCCTTTATTTCCTGGCATTTCAAGGTCTAAACCGGCGATAATTCCTGCTACACGATTTCGAACAGCGCCCCAATCAGACATTACATATCCACTAAACCCCCATTCATTTCGAAGAATATCTGTAAGGAGCCATTTATTTTCGGAAGCATATGTTCCGTTTATCTTGTTATATGAACACATTACTGTCCAGGGATGGGCTTTTTTGACGGCTATCTCAAATGCGGGGAGATAAATTTCTCTTAATGTACGTTCATCAACATCTACAGAAACCGACATACGTTCGTGTTCTTGATTGTTTGCAGCAAAGTGCTTAATAGAAGTTCCGATATTTTGTGATTGAACTCCGTTAATATAAGCTGCGGATAACTCTCCTGCTAGGTAGGGATCCTCCGACATATATTCAAAATTTCTTCCGCATAGTGGAGACCTTTTAATATTAACGGCTGGGCCTAATAAAATAGAAACGTTTTCGGCTTGACATTCTTTTCCGAGGATTTGTCCCATTTCATATAAAAGGTCTTTGTCAAAAGAACAAGCTGTAGCGCATGCCGTCGGGAAACATACCGCATTAATTGCATCTTTCATTCCGAGGTGTTCACCAGTTGATTCTTCAGCTTGCTTGCGAAGACCGTGAGGACCATCGCTAACCATACTGGAAGGGATATTAAGTCGTTTAATTTCCAACGTGTGCCAAAAATCCTGCCCAGAGCATATTGCAGCTTTTTCTTCAAGTGTCATCTGATTAATCATTTCTTTTACATTTTTCATTGCCTTTTTTCTCCGTAATTTCTAAATGCTGTTCTTTTTTTATTTCTTACTTGGAATATTCATCGCTGCTTTTATTGTGACTTTGAGTAAAAAACTTTGTACTTTAATTATAATAAGTCGGTTTATACTTGTCCATTTTTACTGTCATAATATTTTGGAAAAGACTTTACCTTTTTATTTTAAAAACACTGTATAGAAAGTAAAAAATTCTAAAGGTAGAGGTGCTTTTATTGATATTCTATAAAACAATGTTATTTTTAGTGTTGAAAGGGAAGATATGCCTACATTTTTGGGATTATAATAGTTGAATTCCATATAAAATTTCGATATGATTTTATGGAAATCATTAGATTAGTTGGCCGGAAAAGTAAAGTTAAGTTAACGAGATGAAAATTTTTTGATCGGATAAGAACAAACAACGCAATAAAGGATTTATGGTAATGAAAGAGATAAAAATTACGGATTTTGGTAATTTAGAGATAGGAAATGTGCAAGATATTCAAGCAGGGACAGGGTGTACGGTATTAATTTTTAAAAAGGGAGCGGCAGCGGGGTTAGACGTGCGAAGAGGAGGCCCAGCATCTGAGGAAAGCGAATTGCTAAAACCGATGGCAGCAGCTTCTGAGATTCATGCAATTCTTCTTAGTGGAGGCAGTGCATTTGGTCTTGAAGCATCTGCAGGGGTCAGAGAATATTTAGAAGAGAAAAATGTTGGCTTTGATGTGGGAGTGACGAAGGTTCCTCTGGTTTGCCAATCTTGCCTTTTTGATCTAATGGTGGGAGATGGAGAGATTCGCCCCGATAAAAAGATGGGTTATCAGGCTTGTAAAAATGCTGAAGAGCCCGGTAATTATAAAGACGGAAATTATGGGGCAGGGATAGGCGCAACCGTAGGCAAAGTAAATGGATTGGAATACTGTATGAAATCTGGAATTGGTAGCTTTGCTATACAGAATGGAGAATTAAAAATTGGAGCGATTGTAGCAGTTAATGCTTTTGGAGATATTTACGATTATAAAACGGGTAGAAAAGTGGCCGGGCTACTTGATAAAGATAGAAAAAGTTTTTTAAATGCAGAAGAAGAAATGCTAAATAAAACAAAAATAATGAGAAACAAGTTTGTTGGAAATACAACAATAGGCGTTGTGTTGACAAATGCAAAATTTGAAAAAACAAAACTCTGTAAAATTGCAGGAATGGCTCGGGATGGATATGCCCGTGCAATTCGCCCCGTACATACTTCTGTAGATGGTGATAGTGTTTATGCAGTTTCTCTGGGAGAAATACAAGCAGATATTGATCTTGTAGGTGCATTGGGGGCAAACGTGATGGCAGAAGCTATATTACGAGCGGAAAAAAATGCAAAAAGCGCATATGGGCATCCCGCTATAAAGGAATTATAATTAATTTTAGAAAAATGCTACAGAAGACTTGAAAAAAGTAAATTGATTTAAAATTTCTATTGGTGGTAAGGAAATGCATGTATGGTGGATGTAAATGAACGGCAGGTTTTGGAATTGACTACCAAAGCCGGGAAAATTTTATTAGAGAGCGGTGCAGAAGTGTTTCGCGTAGAGGAAACGATGCGCAGAATTGCACAGCATTATGGAGTGGATACTGCAGAATTTGTCGTGATAGGGAATGCGATTATTGCAACGTGCGGCGCAGAGGGAAAGGAACAGAGAGCAAAAATTCAGCATATACCTGTAAGCAGTGCAAGGCTTGATAAGGTAGTGGCAGTCAATCAATTATCTCGCGAGATTGAGCAGGGAAAATATACTTGTAGTCAGGCATGGAAGGAATTGGGGCAAATTGATTGTTTGCAGAAAAAATCAGCATGGGTAAGAATTTTTTTCACGGGTATAGGGAGTGCATGTTTTTGCGCTTTGCTAAAAGCGACACTATTGGATTGTATTGTTGTCTTTTTTATCAGTGCATTAGTGCATACATTTATGCTGACTGTGAGCGAAAGGCATATGTCGAAAATTGTTGGCAATTTGTGCACCAGTATTTTAGCAACATTAACCTGTATTATATGCTGTGAATTAGGAATAGGAAAAAATCTAAGCAATATGGTTGTTGGCGCAATTATACAGTTGATTCCCGGTGTTGCGTTGACGAATGGGATACGCGATATGACCGGAGGAGACTATATTTCAGGTTCGGTTCGTATGTTGGACGCTTTATTTGCTTTTATTAGTATTGCAATTGGGGTTGGTGTAACATTTGCGCTTTGCCAGCAATTTGCAGCGAGGATTTTTCTATGATACAGATATTGATGGCAGCAATAGGCACAATGGCGTTTTCCTTAATGTTTGGTGTACCGAAAAAATACTATCTCCAATGTGCTTTTATAGGCGGGATAGGTTGGGGTATATATTTACTCTTGTTTGAATGCCTTAATTGTAATAAGACAGTTGCGACATTTTTTGCGACAATATTTATCACTTTATTAGCTCGCTTTTTTGCTGTAAAAAGGCAGTGCCCGGTAACAGTGTTCCTTATTGCGGGAATTTTACCTTTAGTTCCTGGAACAAGTATTTATTGGACAGTTTATTATTTAGTAAGTAATCGGATTTTGGAAGCACTGAAAGAAGGAATGGCCGCAATAAAATTGGTGGTGGTAATTATCTTAGCTATTGCATTAATATTTGAATTACCAAACAAGTTTTTTTACCGAAAAAAACATTGAAAACCCAATATAAGGGAAAGGGAAATACATTTGTTGAAAAAAGATAAATATTATTAAAAATAAAGATGTTTTGTAAACAACAAGTGATAAAAATTGCTTTTAAATTATGTTTGGAGTAAAATAAGAAACACTATAATAAGGAGTTTTTTTAAAATGAAACGAAATGGAAGAAGGGCTGTTATTGCCTTGCTGATGATTTTGTTGATAGGTATTTTAGCGGGTTGTGCGGAGCAAAAAGATTTATTGAAACCTTTTGAAGAGAAAGAAAAAGAAGCAAGTTATTATGTTTCTTTAGGGCAGTATTTAGGTGTGCAAGCTGAATTGATTAAAGCGGAAGAAGTGACCCGGGAAATTTTAGATTTAAATATTCAACAAACGCTATATACTTATGCGGAGTATACACAGGTTGAACGCGCTGCCCAGGAGGGCGATAAGGTTGTTGCCAGTTATCAAGGTTATATGAATGGAGAGATGTTTGAAGGAGGATCGGCAACAAGTGAATCGATTATTATCGGTTTGGGTGAATATATTCCCGGATTTGAAGAGGGAATTATCGGAATGCAGATAGGCGAAACAAAACAGGTAAATACAACATTCCCCGAAGATTATTGGTCTGCAGATTTTGCCGGTAAAGATGCTTATTTTGAAATTACCTTGGAAGAAGTATATGATGCAAAGCTCCCTGAATATAACGATGAATTTGTGGAGGAAAACCTTTCCTATAACACTGTTGAAGAGTATGAGACTGCATTAGAAGCAAGTTTAAAGGCGCAATTTGAAGAAGATGCCGAATTAGCCCAGCTTCAAGCTATATGGGAAGTAATACGTAATAATTGCACATTTCATTCCTATCCGGAAAATCAAATAGAAGCTTATGTAGAAGAATATGTGGACTATTATACCTATTTGGCCCAATATAGTGATGCTGAATTGGATGCATATTTACAGGCAAATTATGGAATTACCGAAGAAGATTTTATGGATACAGTTTATGATTGGGCTTATACTGAAATAGGTGACGGCCTGATTGTAAAGGCGATTGCAGAGGCTGAAAAAATGGAAGTTACGGATGAAGAGTATGAACAGGAAAAAAATGTTTTGATTCAGCAACAGGGATATTCTTCAGATGAAGATTTTCAAAGTGTATATGGTTATACTTTTGAGGAATATTACGGAAAAGATAATATTGTTGATGCAATTTTGCAAAATAGAGTGTATGATTTAGTGCTGGAAAATGCAAAACTGAATTAAAATGATTGGTGCTGTTTTGTAAAGTGGGAATTCAGTCTGCTTTTGATTTAAATAACAGTATCAACATTTTTAATAAAAAACACGGGGTACTTCTAAGTATCCCGTATTTTTTGTCTATAAATAAAAAATTATTTTTTGGAATGTATTAGATTTTTAAAGAAATCTTGATGTTGTTCAATAAAACTTTTAATATGATCAAAAGTTTCTGCGCTAATTACATGTTCGATTCGACAAGCGTCAGCCAGAGCAGTCTGTTCACTTACTCCGATAAACATAAGCAATTTTGAAAAAAGTTCATGACGTTCATAAATTCGTATTGCAACATTTAAACCTAGAGGCGTAAGCGTCAGATATCCTTTTTCGTCCATCAAAATATACCCGTTTTGACGCAGGTTTTTAATTGCACGACTAACACTTGGCTTAGTGAAGCCAGTTTCTGTTGCAACATCGATTGAGCGGACTTCACCTTTCTGTTTGCTTAAAATATAAATTGTCTCTAAATAATTTTCGGCGGACTCATATATTTTCATCAAAATTGCCTTTCTATATAGATGCTATACTTTATTATTAACAACAATAACAAAAACATAAATATTTGGCAAGATAAAAAACATGGTGTGCGGTATCATTTATACATAAAAATTTTTTTGTTTATTAAAAATTATTGACAAGAAAGCAATTACCGCATATGATATATATGGTTAGCGAAAGCTAACCATATATTAACGGATTGAGTTAGCAATAACTAACTTATGAAAAGGAGGGAGAAAAATGCTGCCTTTGTCTTTATCAGAAATAGGGGAAGAGCATGTGATTAAAAGAATTTCAGGTTCTTTTGAAATCCAGAAATATCTTAAAAGCCTGAGATTCGTTTCTGGCAGCAATATTATGGTAGTGAACATGTTAAAAGAAAATTTAATTGTAAAAATTAAAGATTCTCGAATCGCAATTAGTGCAGAAATGGCAAAAAGAATTATGGTTTAGATTAACTATCTAACAAAATTAAGGAGGGCTTACGGATGATCACATTTAGACAAGGTAAAATTGGTGAAACGGTAAAAGTAAGAAAACTTCATGGAGAGGGCGCTGTCAAGCGCCGAATTATGGATATGGGCATAACTAAGGGGATAGAGATATATATACGCAAAGTTGCACCGCTGGGTGATCCGATTGAAATTACAATCCGTGGCTATGAATTATCATTGCGAAAAGAAGATGCGGAAACGATAGAGATAGAGTGCGTGTAACGGGTAGTTGTATTAAATAGTTAGCCGATACTAACTTTATAGGGGAGGAAATTTAAATGATACGTATTGCACTTGCCGGTAATCCGAATTGTGGAAAAACAACGCTGTTCAATGCGCTTACCGGTTCAAATCAATTTGTGGGGAATTGGCCCGGAGTAACGGTAGAAAAAAAGGAGGGGAGATTAAAGCAACATCGCGATGTAACAATTATTGACCTTCCCGGAATCTACTCGCTTTCTCCATATTCTTTAGAGGAGGTTGTTGCCAGAAATTATTTAGTTAATGAACGTCCGGAAGTTATTTTAAATGTTGTTGACGGGACTAATTTGGAGCGAAATCTTTATTTAACGACGCAGCTGACAGAATTAGGAATTCCAGTTGTTATTGCGATAAATATGATGGATGTAGTAAAGAAAAAAGGCGATAAAATAGATGTGTCGGAACTTTCCAGACAACTTGGGTGTAAAGTGATAGAAATCTCCGCATTCAAAGGTACTGGCGTAACAGAAGCTGCGGAGATAGCTATCAAAGAAGCAAATAATAAAAATTTTATGCCTGCACACACGTTTAACAGAGCTGTAGAGCAAGCATTGCTTCATATTGAGAAAACAAGTGTTTATCAGATGCCAGAAAAAAGACAAAGATGGTATGCAATTAAACTTTTTGAACGTGATGAAAAGGTTTTAGCAGAATTGCAGTTGGATAAAGAATCGCTTATACATATTAATAACGACATTAAAGCGGTGGAAGAGGAAATGGATGATGATGCCGAGTCAATTATAATTAATGAACGGTACGTTTATATTGCGAAATTAATTAAAAGATGTTTACGCAAAAAAAATGTTGACAGATTATCGATTTCGGATAAAATTGATCGCATTGTGACTAATCGTTGGTTGGGATTGCCAATTTTTGCTGTTGTAATGTTTTTGGTCTATTATATTTCGATGGTTTCAGTGGGAAGCGTAGCAACAGACTGGGCAAACGATGGTTTATTTGGTGATGGCTGGCATCTGTTCGGTATAGGTACGGTGGAGTATGAACGGGCGGCAGAACAATATGGTGATACAGATTTGATTTTAGATGCATTTAATCATGAATACGGAAATGATGAAATTGCTGAAGTATTGAGTACGAATGATCAAGCGGCAAGGGAAGCACTGGATGATTTATTGGTTTTAACATCAGACGATGCAGTGATTAGCTATGAAATAGAAGATGAAGAAACTCTACAGACTGAAGAGATAAGCGGTATAGGAAAAGCGGAGCTTGAAGATGCAATTAATCAATATTTAAATACAGAATATAAAACAACTTATGGAGCTCCTAAAGCATCGGAATATGGTGTCTGGGTACCGGGAATACCCGTACTGGCAGAGCGTGGTTTAGAAAAGTTTGGGACAGCGGATTGGCTAAATGGATTAATTCTAGATGGAATTATTGCCGGTGTTGGTGCCGTACTAGGTTTTGTGCCGCAGATGTTTGTTTTATTTCTTTTGTTGGCTGTTTTGGAAGCGTGCGGGTATATGGCACGTATTGCATTTGTACTGGATCGTATTTTTAGGAAATTTGGTTTGTCGGGGAAATCTTTTATTCCAATGTTAATTGGCACAGGCTGCGGTATTCCGGGAATTATGGCATCGCGCACAATTGAAAATGAACGAGATCGCCGAATGACCATTATGACGACAACGTTTATTCCGTGCGGTGCAAAGATACCTTTTATTTCAATGATGGCTGGCGCTATTTTTGACGGCTCACCCTGGATTTCCACGTCGGCCTACTTTTTAGGAATGCTTTCGGTTGTTGTTTCCGGGATAATGTTAAAAAAACCAAGATATTTGCAGGGAAGCCTTCTCCTTTTGTTATGGAATTACCGGCTTATCACTGGCCAGCAGTAGGTAATGTTTTACGCTCAATGTGGGAAAGAGGATGGTCTTTTATTCAAAAAGCGGGAACAATTATTTTGTTGTCTACAATTCTAATCTGGTTTGCAACATATTTTGGCTTTGTTGAAGGAAATTTGCGCATGCTCAGTGAAGAAGAATTAAACTATTCATTCTTGGCTACTATTGGTAATGCAATTGCATGGATTTTTGTGCCTCTTGGATGGGAAACTTGGGAGGCTACAGTTGCTTCGATTACCGGTTTGGTTGCCAAAGAAAATATTGTCGGAACAATGGGAATTCTATACGGAGCCTATGGTAACGTTTATACCGTATTAGCTCAAGTATTTACACCAATTAGCGGTTATTCCTTCCTTGCCTTCAACTTGTTGTGTGCCCCTTGTTTTGCAGCAATAGGCGCAATAAAAAGAGAAATGAATAATGGAAAATGGACATGGGCTGCCATTGCATACCAATGTGTTTTTGCTTATGCTGTTGCGCTGATGATTAATCAGTTTGGAAACCTGTTCTTAGGAAAAATTGATTTTATTAGCTTAATTTTCGCATTGGTAGTGTTAATTTTTATAATCTATATGCTTATAAAACCACATAAGGAATCAATAAATTTGACTGCTGAAGTAAGAATTAAATAAAAAAGGAGGATAAAAAGTTTTGATGTGGGTTTTACAAAATGCTGCCACGGTCTTGATTTCTCTCGGCTTAGTAATAATTGTTACAGCAATTATTATAAATATGCAAAAAAATAGAAAAAAGGGGAAGACTTTAAGTTTATGTGGGGGTAAATGCGCGAATTGTCCGATGGGAAAACTTTGTCATAAGCCCTGAGACGATAAAAAAGAAATCTAAAATGAAATGATAAATATATGTAATATGTTTTACGACTAAATTTTGGTAAAATCTTTATGGACGGCATAGTTTTTTAAAACTATGCCGTCTTTATCATATTTGCTGTACAGATAATAAATATCCTATTCAGTTTTAGATGTCTGTAATAAATTGATTGCCTATTGTCAAAGAGCCTTGTTAAGATCTCAAATTCATGTGTCTATTTATTTCTTAGGTAAAGTTATAAGTTATTTATGTTTTTTGGCGGGGTCAGGCTGTGTAATAAAAAGATATTTTTTGTTGTTTTAAACTTATGAAATTACTAACATAACGAAAAAGATATAAATTGATAAAAAAAGTGATTGTTCCAAATATCTATTGGAAAGGCAATTCTAATAAAATTTCTTTTTTATTATTATATGCAGGAAATTAATAAAATAACGAGAAATAAAAAATAGTATAATTAACGTTTTTTAGCTCTTATTTTATTTTTCGTATTTTAAAAAAAATTAAAAATTAATGATAAGTTAAATACTTCAATACATATTTATAAAGTCAATTTAAAAACAAATGGAAAGGAAGAAGAAACATGAAGTACGGTGAATTAAAGGAAAAAGTTACGCTCTCTAATGGGGTAAAAATGCCAAAATTTGGGTTCGGAACTGTTTTTATTAATAAAGAATTAATTATCTGGGCACTGAAAAATGGTTTTCAAAATATTGATACGGCATCTGACTATGACAATGAAGCTGAAGTCGGAAAAGCAATTCGCAGCTGTGGGCTAAAACGCGATGAGATTTTTATCACAACAAAATTGTGGAACAGCAATCAAGGTTATAATAAAACACTTCGTGCTTTTGAATGTTCATGTAAAGAGTTAGGAGTTGATTATATTGATTTATATTTAATCCATTGGCCATGCCCAAATTACAATTTATATATAGATACATGGCGCGCAATGGAAAAGTTGTATTCTGATGGATATATTCGTGCAATAGGCGTTTCAAATTTTCTCCCCGAATGGATAGAAAGAATTGCCCGGGAGTGTAAAATCCTTCCTATGGTAAATCAAGTAGAATATCACCCTTTCTATCAGCAAAGGGAAATTTTGGACTATTGTCGGGAAAAAGGAATACAGCTGGAAGCTTATTCGCCAATGGCCCAAGGAAAAGTTAATGATAATATTGTTATACAGCGTTTGGCGAAGAAATATGGAAAAAACGGAAATCAGATTACAGCTCGTTTTTTGTATCAAGAGGATATTTGCATTATTCCTAGGTCGACAAAAAAGGAGAGGATTTTAAATAATGTTGATATTTTTGATTTTTATTTGACTGAAGAAGAAATGCAAAGTATTCGTATGTTAAGTAGTCCTGATGGAAGGATAGGAATGGATCCGCGTACATTTCATGAATTAAGAAATTTAAAACAACAGTTGGCTGATAAAAGTGCAAAATAACTTGGACATATTAAATATAAAATAAAAATGAGAAAAAAAGATATTAAATTGAGGGGGAACGATAATATGTAAAATATTATAAATGTGCGCATATTAACGAACTATTGTTTTGACAGAAAACTCTATTTTATGATATGTTGAACAGGCAATATTTTGTTTGAATTGTAAAAGCACTGAATTGAAAAGGAGAAAAAAATGAAAAAAGTTGCGGTAATTATGGGAAGTGCTAGTGATTTGCCCGTGGTGGAAAAGGCAATAACTGTTTTGAAAAAATACGAAGTGCCTTTTGAAGTGCACGTTTATTCTGCACATCGTACGCCCATACAAGCAGGAAAGTTTGCGGCAGAAGCAAGAAAAGCGGGTTTTGGTGTAATTATTGCAGCTGCTGGCAAGGCGGCGCATTTAGCAGGAGTGATGGCTGCGTATAGTACACTTCCGGTTATCGGATTACCTGTTAAGGCTGCTGAATTAGATGGAATGGACGCTTTGTTAGCTACAGTACAGATGCCCTCGGGAGTCCCAGTTGCAACCGTGGCGATAAATGGGGCTGCAAATGCTGCTCTGTTAGCGATTCAAATGTTGGCAATAGAGGATAAGAATTTACAGAAAAAGCTAGATCAAGCAAAGCAAGAAGCTGCAGAAGAAGCTTTGGCTAAAGATGTACAAATAGCCGAAAAGTATTCGGTATAAGAAAATTTTTGTTGAGGTGAATACGGATGAATAAAAAAGAACAGCTTTATGAAGGAAAAGCAAAGAAAGTTTTTGCAACAGAAAATCCTGAACTTTATATTGTAGAATATAAAGATGATGCGACAGCTTTTAACGGATTGAAAAAGGGAACGATTAGCGGGAAAGGTGTCATTAATAACCGGATGACCAATATGCTAATGCAAATGTTGGAAAAGAAAGGAATCCCTACGCATTTTGTTGAAGAAATATCTGATCGTGAAACTGTTGTCAAAAAAGTCAGTATTGTACCGTTGGAAGTGATTATCCGCAATATTTCCGCCGGCTCTTTTGCAAAAAATTACGGTGTTAAAGAGGGAATAGTCTTTGAACAGCCGACAATTGAATTTTCTTATAAAAATGATGATTTGGGAGACCCTCTGATTAATCAATATCATGCAATTGCGTTAAAATTGGCAACGCCAGAAGAAATTGAGACAATAAAAAAATACGCTTTTGCAATTAATGAAGTATTAAAAGAATACTTTAAAGCACTCAATATTGATCTGGTTGATTTTAAATTGGAATTTGGAAAACAATCGGATGGTAAAATTGTTTTGGCAGATGAAATATCTCCTGATACCTGTCGCTTCTGGGATAGTACCACCAAAGAAAAATTGGATAAGGATCGTTTTAGAAGAGATCTAGGCGGTGTAGAAGATGCATATCAAGAAGTTATGCGCCGCTTAATGGGAGAATAATATGCGAAAAATAAACGAAGAGTGTGGTGTGTTTGGTGTATATGCGGACATACAGAGCGACAAAAAATTGGCAAATACCTGCTATTATGGACTATTTGCACTGCAGCATCGCGGTCAGGAAAGTTGTGGTATTGTCGTTAATGACGATGGCGTATTTCGCTCATATAAAGATGTCGGTCTGGTCGAACAGGTTTTCAAGCCAGAAGCACTTTCTTATCTTGGAGAAGGACAAATTGCAATAGGCCATTGTCGTTATGGAACGACAGGAAGCAGTGATCGCCTTAATTGTCAACCAATTGTTGTTAATCATATTAAAGGAAGTATGGCGTTGGCTCACAATGGGAATCTCGCCAATTCATATGAATTAAGAGAAAAATTGGAATTAAATGGCGCAATTTTTCATACGACAAGTGACACGGAAGTAATTTCCTATATTATTACTGCCGAACGTATTCATGCGTCTTCGATTGAAGAGGCAGTCAGCCGCGCGATAGATAGATTAGAAGGGGCATATTCTTTAGTTATTATGTCGCCTACGAAATTGATTGCTGTGCGGGATCCGCATGGATTTAGGCCGATTTGCTATGGGAAAAGAGAGGACGGCGCATATGTAGTTGCTTCGGAAAGTTGTGCTTTGCAAGCTGTAGGGGCAAAGTTTATCCGTGATTTGCGCCCTGGGGAAATACTTATTTTTGATAAAGACGGTGTAAGATCAATTGAAGAGCATTGTGGAAAGGTTGAGAAAAGCTTTTGTGTGTTTGAGTATATTTATTTTGCCCGTCCGGATTCAGTAATTGATGGCAGTTCAGTGCATAATGCCAGGGTACGAGCAGGAGCGATGCTCGCGTTGGAACATCCTGTTCAGGCGGATGTTGTTATTGGCGCTCCGGATTCAGGATTGGATGCGGCAATTGGATATGCAAGGCAATCAGGAATTCCTTATGGTATTGGGTTAATAAAAAATAAATATATTGGGCGCACATTTATTTCTCCTGGGCAAAAATCGCGTGAGGACAAAGTTCGTATAAAATTAAGTCCAGTTCCGGCGACTATTCAAGGGAAACGTGTCGTCCTTGTTGATGATTCGATCGTCAGAGGAACAACTCTGGGCAAAGTTGTAAAAATGTTGAGAGACGCTGGAGCAAAAGAGGTACATATCCGTATTTCGGCGCCGCCTTTCTTATACCCTTGCTATTATGGAACGGATATTGATTCCAGTGATGCACTGATTGCTTATCACCATTCTATTGAAGAAATTTGTGAAATCATGGGTGCGGATAGTTTAGGTTATCTGAGTGTACAAGATGTGATGAGAATTGCGGAAAACGGAAAAGGCGTTGGATTTTGCACTGCATGCTTTGATGGAAAATACCCAACAAAAGTTCCTACAGTAAGAAAAAAGAATCGTTTTGAACAAAAAATTTCAAAGAAAGAGGAAAAGTATGAATAGTTACAGCGATACTTATAAGGCGGCAGGTGTAGATATTACTGCCGGATATAAGGCAGTAGATCTGATGAAGCAGCATATTGCGCGCACAATGAATGAGCATGTGTTAACAGGTGGGGGATTTGGGGGTGCAATTGAATTGGATTTGACGGGGTTATCAAATCCAGTGCTTGTTTCAGGAACAGATGGTGTGGGAACAAAATTAAAACTTGCTTTTTTGATGAATAAGCATAATACAATAGGTATTGACTGTGTAGCAATGTGCGTCAATGATATTCTTTGCCGAGGAGCGAAGCCTCTTTTCTTTTTAGACTATATTGCTACAGGTAAAAATATTCCTGAGCGTATTGCAGATATTGTAGCAGGAGTAGCAGAAGGCTGTGTGCAATCAGGCGCTGCGCTTATTGGAGGGGAAACAGCTGAAATGCCGGGTTTTTACCCTGACGAGGAATATGATCTGGCCGGATTTGCTGTTGGTATAGTTGACAGGAATAAGATGACAGATCGAAGAAAGGTGATACCCGGAGATGTTTTAATTGCGATTCCTTCCAGCGGAGTACATTCAAACGGATTTTCTTTAGTCAGAAAAATTTTGGCAGATTCTAATGAGAATATTAATACATATATACCTGAATTTCATGCAACGCTGGGAGAAACATTATTGACGCCGACCCGTATTTATGCAAAGCAGATTAATGCGTTGATGGAGAAAGTAGAAGTAAAATCAATGGCCCATATTACCGGCGGGGCATATTTTGAAAAACTGCCGAGGAGCCTAGCTGACGGTGTAAGCGCAAAAATAGAAAAGGACGCAATTAGAATATTGCCGGTATTTGATTGGCTTGCAAAAACAGGTAATGTAGAAGAACGTGAAATGTTTAATGTCTTTAATATGGGTATAGGAATGATTTTGACAGTAGATAAAACGAAAGCAGATGCTACAATTGAATTCCTTAAAAAGCTTGGAGAAGATGCTTATATTATAGGAGAAACATTTGCTTCGGATGCAGGGACAGTTTTATGTTGACGCGAATTGCAGTTTTTGTGTCTGGCGGGGGAACGAACCTGCAGGCTTTGATTGATGCACAAAAAAATGGTATTTTAAAAAGTGGTCGCATTGAATTGGTTATTTCGGATGTGGCGGACGCGTATGCTTTGCAAAGAGCCCGGAACAATGGGATTTCAACAGCAATTGTACTGCGCAAGAAATTTTCCGGACAAGTGGCTTATGAAGATGAATTGCTGCGATTAATGGATATCTATCAAATTGACCTTATTATATTGGCTGGTTTTATGCGTATTTTGACAGCACATTTTACTGAAAAATATCCAAAACGTATGATCAATGTGCATCCGGCATTAATTCCCTCCTTTTGCGGAAAAGGTTATTATGGTCTGAAAGTGCATGAAGCTGCATTAGCTTATGGAGTAAAAGTGACAGGGGCGACAGTACATTTTGTTAATGAAGTGCCGGACGGAGGGAAAATATTATTGCAAAAGGCTGTGGAGGTCTTAGATGATGATACGCCTGAGCGTTTGCAGAAACGAGTGATGGAACAGGCTGAATGGATTTTATTGCCGCAGGCGGCAGAGATGCTTTCTGCCGAATTGGCAAAACGAGGAGAGAAAAAATGAAAATTCTTGTAGTAGGTGGCGGCGGCAGAGAACATGCCATTATAAAAAAATTGAAAGAAAATCGACAAATAGAGAAAATTTATGCACTTCCGGGCAATGGTGGGATTGCTTCAGACGCAGAGTGTGTTGCAATTAATGCAAAGGATATTCAGGGAATTGTCAATTTTGCAAAAGGACATGCTGTTGATTATGCTGTCGTAGCACCGGATGATCCGCTTGTGTTAGGCGCAGTAGATGCCTTAAATATGGAAGGAATTCCTTGTTTTGGACCGACAAAAGCAGCTGCCGTTATTGAAGGGAGTAAAGTTTTTTCTAAAAATTTAATGAAAAAATATCATATACCGACGGCATCTTATGCGACTTTTTCCGATATCGAAAATGCTTATGCTTATATTGAACAACAAGGTGCGCCCATTGTAATTAAAGCGGATGGGCTTGCATTAGGTAAAGGCGTAATATTAGCTAAAACAGTGGAAGAAGCAAAAAATGCAGTATATATGATAATGAAGGAAAAGGTGTTTGGAGAAAGCGGAAACTATATTGTGATTGAAGAATTTTTAGAAGGACCGGAAGTATCTGTATTGGCTTTTACGGATGGTAAATCTATTAAACCGATGATTTCCAGCATGGATCATAAGAGAGCCGGAAATGGAGATACTGGGTTGAATACCGGTGGGATGGGAACGGTTGCGCCAAATCCGTTTTATACACCCGATTTGGCAGAGCAATGTATGCATGAGATTTTTCTGCCGACAATTAATGCCATGCGTTCCGAGGGAAGAGAATTTCGCGGATGTCTTTATTTTGGATTAATGTTGACCCAAAATGGACCTAAAGTTATTGAATACAACTGCCGCTTTGGCGACCCTGAAACGCAAGTTGTGCTTCCATTGCTGGAGAGTGATTTATTTACAATTATGCAGGCTTGTACTAATGGTTCTTTAGAACAGGTTGATGTGCGCTTTAAAAAGGAATGCGCTTGTTGTGTAGTACTTGCTTCTGAGGGTTATCCGCAAAAATATAAAACAGGTTTTGAAATTGTTTTACCTAATGATGGCGAATCGGAAATATATATTGCCGGCGCAAAATTGGATCAAGGGAAGTTGTATACCGCAGGAGGACGTGTATTAGGTGTAACTGCGGTAGAATCGACACTAAAAAGGGCGATTGACAAAGCCTATGAAAATGTTGAAAAAGTGCATTTCGCCAATGCATATTATAGAATAGATATCGGTAAAAAGGCTCTCTTAGCTCAACAAACGGAGGCGTGAAAATGGTATATCGTATTTATGCAGAAAAGAAGCCTGAGTTAGCGCATGAAGCATCTGGATTGACTGCGGAATTAAAAACTTTTTTGCAGATTCAAGGGCTGGAATATGTAAGGGTAATTAACCGTTATGATGTGGAAAACATTGAAGAAAATTTATTTGAAACATGTAAAAAAACCGTATTTTCAGAGCCTCAGCAGGATTTGCTTTATGAAGAACTGCCATTGGAAAAAAATTGTGTTGTTTTTGCGGTGGAATATCTGCCCGGACAGTTCGATCAAAGAGCAGATTCGGCGGCTCAATGCATACAAATTATTTCACAGGGAGAGAGGCCGTTGGTTCGAACGGCAAAGGTATATCTTCTTTATGGGAGACTTTCTCAAAGAGATATAGAAAAAATAAAGAAATATGTAATTAATCCTGTAGAATCCAGAGAAGCTGCATTGGAATTGCCAAAAACACTTGCTATTGAATATGAAATTCCTACCGAAGTGCCTACAGTAAAGGGGTTTTTAAAATTAAATAAACAACAGCTGGCAGAAATGATTACAATATATGGTTTTGCAATGGATATAGATGATATTCAATTTTGCCAACAATATTTTGCTAAAGAGCAGCGTGACCCGACAATTACAGAATTGCGTATGATCGATACTTATTGGTCTGATCATTGCAGACATACGACATTTCTGACAACAATTGACAAGGTTCATTTTGAAGATACGTTTTTACAACAGGCATATGAGAGATATTTAAATGTGCGTAAAGAATTAGGACGGACTAAACCGATCAATTTGATGGATATCGGAACATTGGCTGCCCGCTATTTGAGCGAGAAAGGAATGCTTCCAAAACTAGACGAGTCTGAAGAAATCAATGCGTGTACTGTAAAAATTGAAATTGAGGTAAACGGGCAAAAACAGCCGTGGCTATTACTTTTTAAAAACGAAACGCATAATCATCCAACGGAAATAGAGCCTTTTGGCGGAGCTGCAACGTGCATTGGCGGAGCAATACGCGATCCACTTTCAGGCAGATCTTATGTTTATGCAGCGATGCGTGTTACAGGCGCAGCTGATCCTCTACGCCCAATAGAACAAACACTTTTTGGCAAGTTACCACAGAGAAAAATTGTGACAACAGCAGCTGCGGGTTATAGTTCTTACGGTAATCAAATCGGGCTTGCGACAGGGCAAGTAGATGAAATTTACCATGATGGGTATGCTGCTAAACATATGGAAATCGGTGCAGTATTGGGAGCGGCACCAGCTGAGAATGTTCGTCGTGAGCGCCCTGTTCCAGGTGATGTTGTAATTTTATTAGGAGGGCGGACAGGCAGAGATGGTTGTGGAGGCGCTACAGGTTCATCAAAATCACACACATTCGAATCTTTAGAAAATTGCGGAGCGGAAGTACAGAAAGGAAATGCTCCAGAAGAACGCAAATTGCAGAGGTTATTTAGAAATAAACAAGTATCTTTGTTGATTAAGCGATGCAATGATTTTGGAGCAGGTGGCGTTTCTGTGGCAATTGGCGAATTGGCGGATGGATTATGCATAGATTTGAATGCAGTGCCAAAAAAATATGAGGGATTGGACGGAACAGAGCTTGCGATCAGTGAATCTCAAGAGAGAATGGCGGTTGTTGTTGCGAAAGAGGATGCGGAAAAGTTTATCCGACTGGCAAACGAGGAAAATCTCGAAGCGACAAAAGTTGCCGAAGTTACAGAAGATCCACGCCTAATTATGTATTGGAATGGCAAAGATATTGTAAATATTTCCCGTGAATTTCTCAATTCGAACGGAGCGGAAAAACATATTACAATTACTCCGAGCTCACCCCAAAATTATCAAAAGCAAATTCCTGTGAATTTTACGGAGGGAATGTTTAAATTAGCCGATGATCTTAATGTATGTTCTAAACGCGGATTGGCAGAACGTTTTGACTCCACGATAGGAGCGGGCAGTGTATTTATGCCTTTTGGCGGAAGTCGACAATTGACACCGATTCAAGCAATGGTACACAAAATTCCTGTTGAGCATGGAGAAACAAATGCCTGTTCATTTATGGCATGGGGATATAATCCGATGATTGCGGAGAAAAGTCCATATCATGGTGCATATTTAGCAGTTGTGGAGTCGGTCTCTAAGTTGATTGCAGCAGGAGCATCTTTTAAAGAAACGTATTTGACATTCCAGGAGTATTTTGAAAAACCGTTAAAAGATGGGAAACGTTGGGGAAAACCCTTCTCTGCATTACTTGGTGCTTTTCAAGCTCAATTGGATTTAGGAATTGCTGCTATCGGCGGAAAAGATTCAATGAGTGGAAGTTTTGAACAATTAGATGTGCCTCCGACTCTGGTTTCTTTTGCTGTAACAATGGGAAAAACGAATGAAGCGGTTTCCAATCATTTTAAACAAAGCGGAAACAAAGTCGTGTTATTAAGCCCGGAGTATGGTGAGAATGAACTTCCCAAAGCAGAATCATTGATTGCGTTGTATAGAAAAGTGCATCATCTTTTAATAACAGGTAAAGCGCTGACAGCATATACTCCTGTATATGGTGGAGTCGCGGAGGCTTTGATGAAAATGTGCTTTGGAGAAGGCCTTGGATTTGATATTGCTTCCAATATTTCATTGGAGCAATTGTTTGGCTATCGTTATGGCAGTTTTATATTGGAAATGTCTGAAGAGCTGGATGAGGGCGTTTTGTTGGGAAAAACAACGGCAGACGGGATTTTTTCATATGGAAAAGAAAAGATTGAGCAATCTCGACTATTGGGCATATATGAAGGGAAATTAGAACCAGTTTATCCTTGTAATATTGTTGAAGTGGGAAAGATGCCTTTGTTTGATTGTGACTACAAGGGAGAAAGCACTTTTCATGCAAAAGCGCATATCGCAAAGCCACGGGTACTTATTCCGGTTTTTCCCGGAACAAATTGTGAATATGATACGGCAAAGGCTTGGGATCGAGCAGGGGCGGAGACAGATATATTTGTGATTAATAATTTAAATTCATCTGCTATTCGAGAATCGGCAGAGGCTTTTGCTAGTAGAGTAAGTCATGCACAAATTGTGTTTATTCCAGGGGGATTTTCAGGAGGAGATGAGCCTGATGGCAGTGGTAAATTTATTACTGCATTTTTCCGTAATGCTGCGATTAGCGAGGAAGTAACAAAGTTATTGGAACAACGAGACGGATTAATGGCGGGAATTTGCAATGGCTTCCAGGCTTTGATTAAATTGGGACTTGTTCCTTACGGAAAAATTGTTGAAGCAGCTGAGGATGCACCTACATTGACTTATAATACTATTGGGCGTCATCAATCTCGATTGGTTCGTACACGAGTATCATCTAATCATTCGCCGTGGCTTATGGAAGTGACGCCAGGAGAGATTTATACAGTCCCCATTTCTCATGGCGAAGGAAAATTTATTGCCAAGCAAGAAACGATACTGCAGATGGCAAAAAATGGGCAGATCATAACGCAGTATGTTGATGCACAAGGGAAACCTACATATGATGTTGTATATAATCCGAACGGTTCATATGCAGCAATTGAAGGGATTATCTCTCCGGACGGGCGTGTTTTAGGCAAGATGGGGCATTCAGAGCGCATAGGCTTTGGATTATATCAAAATGTACCCGGACGATACGAAATGGGCCTTTTTACTTCGGCGGTGAAATACTTTTTATAAAGAAAAAGAGCGGGAAACCGCTCTTTTTTAAAAATTACTTGATTCTAATTTGGAGCTATGCTATAATAAAAAAATGTAAAACCCTGTGAGGGAGTAGCTTGCGGCAATACCGTTGAGATTATCAACATACTGATTTTTATCTGGTAACTCACATAGTAGCGAGACTCATTGGCAAAAGAGTAAATCATTATACACTTTTGCCTATGGGTTTTTTTATGGCATAAAGGGGAATGTGGATTATGGATATTGGGACATTGTTAATATTGGCGATTGGTGTCTCTATGGATGCTTTTGCGGTTTCTATTTGCAAGGGATTGGCAATGAAAAAAATATGTTTTAAACATATGGCTGTTATTGGGCTGTGGTTTGGTGGATTTCAGGCATTGATGCCTTTAATTGGATATTTTCTTGGAATTCAATTTCAAGCATATATCACTGATTATGATCATTGGATTGCATTTATCCTTTTAGGACTTATTGGGGCAAATATGATCAAAGAATCTTTGTCAAGGCAAGAAGAAGAGGCAGATGCCTCGTTGGCTTTTCGTAATATGTTGTTGCTGGCAATTGCAACAAGTATAGATGCTTTAGCCTTGGGGGTTACATTTGCATTTTTAAATGTAAATATTTGGGTTGCAGTTGGATTCATCGGTGTGGTGACTTTCTGCTTTTCCTTTGGCGGAACAAAAATCGGAAATGTATTCGGTGTTAAATATAAATCAAAAGCGGAATTTACAGGCGGATTAATTCTGATATTACTGGGAATAAAAATATTATTGGAACACTTGGAAATTTTATAATGTGTTAATAATAATAAAGAATGCAGTAAAAAAATTAATCAAAAATTTTAGCTTTAAAGAAGCGTAATAGAACGTCCCTTAGAAAAAATCTTTTTCTGTTCATTAAGGCGGCGGAGTTCTCTCATCATCGCACTTCGGTCTGCGCATAGATAGTCGGCAAGAGCGCTTAATGTTAAAGAAAGTGTATAACTTTTAGATTTATGTTGTAAAGCTTCATATTCAAAATAAGTCATTAGTTTACGTTGTAAAGTACGTTGGCTTAATATATGAATATGCATGGCCAGCGTCTGTGTTTTGCAAGCGGTCATATGAAATAGATTGCTGATCAATTGACTATGATGTGCACATACTTTGTTGCAAGGTTTAACTAGACGATCATAGCTTAGAAACATTACTTTACAGGGGGAAATAGCTTGAACGGTGAACTCTTGGTCTTCTAGCGGCAAAGAAAAGATTTCTCCAAAAACATCATTGGTTTTTAATTGTTCAAGGATACTGTATTTCCCGTCGGCATCAATATAAGAA
>CALVMT010000100.1 GCA_944347775.1 uncultured Clostridia bacterium
CGGGCGGTGAAAAAAGGATTCATCACCCAAGCAGAGGCGGATGAATTCTCTGAAAAGCTGTTTGAGCAGTTGGACACGAGGAAGATCCCTGGCTTTCTCCCCTCACCGCTGGGCGAGAAGATGCGGGCTGAGCAGGTCAATGTGAACCCCTATGTCTCCATGACGGAAATCGCAAAGGAAAAGAAGTCCTCCAGCCCCGGTTATCTTATACAGAGCTGGATGAGGAGCAACGCCACAATCGAATACTTGCGGATGTGGGAGAAAACCTACAATCCCAGATTTCAAGAGGCCGCCTGCGATGAGTTGATCCATACGGTCAAGACCACCGGCACTACACTGACACCGTCCCTGTGGATCAACACAACGCAGGCGATGGGGATGCGGACGAGCCGTGGCAAGGGCGGCGGGACAACAGCACATCCAGAGATAGCCGTGATGTTCCGGGCATGGTTGTTTCCAGAGGTTATGCTGGAATTGGTACAGTGCTATCGGATGGTTCAGCACAATAAACTATATCGTTGAACGACAGACATATAAATTCTATTTTGTAGATGTATAATAAGTTATATTGTAAATACCAATGACTTGAAATACGGAAAAATTATAATTAAGGGGGAGCCTAAATTATGAATGATTTATCGATGAATGAAACCGATTTTCGTGAGCCTATATTTGTTGAAAAATTTGATGATTCTGACCCTGAGAACGAAAAAGAGGAAGATATTATTAATTTGGCAACATTGGATTTGAGTTCAATGGCCATTACAGGAACAGATTGGACGGCAGAAACACTTGTCTCACAGATTCAAAAAGGAAATATCCTTTTAAATCCAGACTTTCAGCGGCGTGACGCATGGACAATAAAAACAAAAAGTAGGTTCATTGAATCGTTACTTTTAGGTCTGCCAATTCCTCAAATTATTTTGGCTGAACAAAAGGGAAAACGAGGATCTTATATTGTAATTGATGGTAAACAGAGACTCCTTAGCCTACAACAGTTTGTGATTGGTGATGAAGATGGTCGGAAATTAAAGTTAACAGGATTAGAAGTAAAAACACAATTTAACAAAAAAACATTCGATGATCTATCGAATGGGGTATCCTGTGACGAAATTGATGCGTTTAACAACCAGACTATTCGCACTGTAGTAATAAAAAACTGGCCCTCAGTCGAGGTTTTATATCTTCTTTTTTTACGTCTTAATACTGGAAGTGTAAAGTTGTCGCCACAGGAATTGCGGCAGGCATTATATCCCGGTGAATTTATTAGATTTGTAAATGAAGAATCTGCTAAATCAAATGAAATTCAACAGATGCTAAATTTAAAGAGGCCCGATTTTCGCATGCGCGATGTAGAGATTTTAATTCGCTATTACGCATTTAAGTTTTATTTGACAACATATAGCGGCAGTCTGCAAGCATTTTTAGATTTTACTTGTAGCAAGCTCAACGAAGACTGGAATAATCAATGTGAAGATATATCTTCAGAGTTATCGGAAATGAAATTGGCTATTTGCGCAACAAGAGATATATTTGGTCCCGAGAACGCATTTAAAAAGTACAAAAATAGTAAATATGAGGACAAATATAATAGAGCCGTCATAGATATAATGCTTTACTATTTGTCTCAGAAAGATTATAGAGATGTTGCGTTAAAAAAATCTTCTGAAGTCAAGGCTGCTTTTGAAAATTGTTGTATGTCAAATGCTCAATTTTTAGCGTCACTCGAAACAACAACGAAAAGCGTATCATCTGTAAAGTGCCGGTTTGACACTTGGGGACATGTTCTTAATACGACATTAGGTACAAATTTTGATACTCCAATTTGGCCAGAATAATTGGAGGAATGGGTACTATGTCGACAAAACAATATGACCATTTAAAGGAAAGATTCACCATCTTAAGAAGTATCTTTCTACCTCATGATTTCTCACCAACAGGTGATTATAGTGATGAAATATTTGAAATGGCACGTGCTTACAAGGTGTTAACACACGCGGAATTGGAATATTATTTCGAACAAATCGGAATGGCGATTGCCAAAAATGCATATCAAGAATGGGAAGACAAGGGAGTGGTCAGCAAATCGCTTGTGGCACTTACTGTGTACTACTCTGGCCAATATGCTTCAATACCAGATCAAAAAACAGGGAATAACTCAGATATAGGATTAAAGGTTAGAGTGAATAAAGCATTCACAGAATATTGCCGTAATGTTAATGCAGAAAACAATGGAATTAAAGAGAAAAATTTGCTCAAACTATTTCTCCCTATTGGTATAGAATTAGATTCAATCCCAGATGCTTTAATTATAGCCAGCAATAACTATGGTATTATCCGAGGGGAAATTGCTCATACCACAAGGACAAAACAAAATTTAACTCCAGAAGATGCTCTTGCAGCAGCAGACGATATATTAAATGAAGTGAAAACATTTGACCAAACTATAGAAGCTCTGATATCCGTTTGGCCAGCATAAGCAGTTGTACATTGAGAGTAATATTCCAATTCACTTTCTTTTAAAATATCGATTTTAACCGTCCCTTC
>CALVMT010000101.1 GCA_944347775.1 uncultured Clostridia bacterium
AATGTACATTTTCAATCTCTTCTAAATTATCTAAATATAAGCTGATAGGTTCATGTTCATAAAAATTCATAATTACACCACACATGGCTACAAAATGTAGATAATTAGAGATTATCCTTTGTTTCAATTATAGCACAAATAAATTTCTTTTCCACTTTTTCAATTTCAATAAGAGATCATTTGTAATATTTTCACACAAAAAACAGGGACTATTGTAAACCCAATAGTCCCTGTGCTATAGAACTTAATAATGATATTTCGGGGTTCCAGATAGGAGAACTAGCCACTGATTCCCATATATATTAATTATTTCTTGGCGGACAGTTCCTGTATACATAGACTCCCACACCCCGGTGCAACAGCACACTGGTTGTTGCGCCATTAAATTAATCGGACAACGGTTTGGAACGAATACTTTTTTGAGACCACGAATTGCAGAAGCATACCACTTCAGAATCCGCCCCTCATAATATAATACCGTCTCTTCTTCGGTATTTGATAAAGCAACTGCTTTGATTGCGCATGAGGTAAAAGACATTTTAAAAATATGGGCAATCATTTTAATATCATCAATACAGAGGTCTCGATTCGGGAGTATATTTTTTACCGATAAAGATGGCAACAGAAATTCTGATGCAAATAAATTGGCTTCATGTTCTTGTCGGGAGGAATTAATCGTTATATTTGAAATGTCAGAAACATTTGTACAGCCATACAAAGACTCACCATGCATAAAAAAGTGCCCAATCTCATGTGAGATAACAAATTTCTTTCTGCTTTTATTAGTAATGGTTGCACTGACAAAAATCATTTTATTACCATTGCAACACACCAAATAACCATCTTTTTTGAGGCTTTTATTGGTTACTAAATCTATTTGTAGCTCAGCACACAATTTATAGGGATCTGGCAGATCTTCATTTGGCACGATACTGTTAGCTATTTCAACTGCATGTAAAACCGAAGGATTATTTATCACCTGAGGATTCTCTCTCTTTCAATTCATTCTGTATCGCTTTTAAGTCGTCGACATCAACCTTTCCTCCCTTTGCTGCCATAGCAACAAAAGATTCATTTGAATAAGCATTCATATATGCGAGTATATCACCCTTAACAAACCTCCACTCGCGTCCCACTTTGTGAGCTTTTAATCTTCCATCCTTAATCATATTATAAACTGTTTGATTGCTGACACGAAGGAATTCTGCTGTTTCTTCCAAATTCAAAACATCAACTTCATTGTTGCTGTTAAGTGCATTAATAATATTTTGTATCATTTTTGCATCCTGAATGTTATAGCTTACCTCGCCACAACGCTCACATTTAAAACCACTTAACCCTCGTATTTCAATTTCTTTGTCCCCTATGTGGAAAGTTTTATCTATTCGCGCCGGAATCATTTTGCCTCCACATTCGAGACATACTTTAGACGAGTTCATTTTTTCCTCCCATTTGATTACATCTTTTGGAAATAATATTTGCAATTTCAGTATACTTCAATTAGCTGGATGCAAAATGCCAAAAAATGCCGTTTTCTTTTTTCTAGTGTTTCCATTTCTTCTGCCATTTGAATTCTTGACTCTTGTTTGCTCCTAATTGTTGGAGTTTTCTTTTAAATTCAAATCACTTTCGAATGAGTGGCGGATCTTTATCATACTGCCGATTCCATTTACAATTATCAACACGTTCCGCCGTCACAATATTAATGTCCGGCAGTTGATTTGGACCATTAAATGAAATCGCACAGACCACAATAATTTCAGGATTCACGGTTTTATCGTAAACCAAGTATCTCGGATCTTTATGCTCTTTTCCCATTGTAGCAGATGGTGCCTGCCGTTCAATAAGACAATTGTTTTCGCTCTTTAATATTCCATGGACATCTTCGAGCGAAATGTTTCTCTCAATAAAACGCTGCAATGCATGCGCTGATATAAAGACTCTCTTCATCCGCGCCAACTGGCGTATGGAACATAAATCGGAATCATTCATTGTGATTCTCCTTTTTATATTTAATTTGTTTTTATAATATTTTATAATAAACATGCTTATATTATAATTATATTTTCGGATTTGTCAAGACAAAACATCCCGCTGGAATATGCAGTAAAGCAAATCAAATTGCTCTTTAAATGATAATAAGTAGTTATCTACTGTCTGTGAGGTCCTGCTTGCAACCTCGTCAGTCCAGTTCCTGTTCTCTTTTTAATAATTTTTGATAACTCCCCCTCACCACAATCCTGACCCGATATCCCTTCCCTACTTCCACCTTTTCCAGCAGTTGCGCCAGGATGGTACGTTTTCGCGGGATAGATGCCAGGTCAAACTCATTGGCCCAGCCGAGGAACTCATCGTAATATTTGCGGATCTGCTGGACTGTGGTGCGGCTGGAATCGTTCTTCAGCAATTCGGCATATTCATTTTTCGCCTGCTGCACCTCGGCTTCGGCCTGCTGGATCAGGCGCGCCAGCGTGGCTTCCGCAAAGGCGCTCTGCCCATCCAGGCAGCGGACGATCTCTTCCTCATACCGCTGCT
>CALVMT010000102.1 GCA_944347775.1 uncultured Clostridia bacterium
ACTTCTTTTTTCTGTTCTATAGCTTTTTGAATAAAAGGCTGCTTAACCGGTACGCCCGGGCTCAATACAAAAATATCTGCCCACGCTCCCGCCTGTTCAGGATCCGCACCCAAAAAATCGACTGCACCCTTATTCAGCAAAGCCCTGACGGCTTCGTTTTTTTCAAAAGCCTCCTTTTCTTTTCGATCATACAGTGCAACTTGCGCACCTAAATTCATCAATAGTTTTGCCGCAGCAATGCCGCTTTTCGCCATACCTACGGCCAATACCTTTTTATCGCGATAATCCATATCCATACTCCTTAACCAATCAGCAACATACTTGCCAAACAAGCCGCTACCGTCAGCAATGTATAAACCGATACAATTTTTGTCTCATGTACACCCAGTAATTCAAAATGATGGTGCAGCGGTGCCATCTTAAAAATACGCTTTTTCCTCAGTTTATAGCTGCCGACCTGCAATATGCAAGAAATACTGGACATCATGAACATGACGCCCATAATCGGAACCATAAGCTGTAATTTTGAAAAAATTGCCAACATCGACAGAGCTCCGCCCAACAGAAAAGCCCCTACATCGCCCATCATTACACGCGCGGGATAAGTGTTATAACGCAAAAACCCCATCGTTGCCCCAACAAGCGCCCCAGAAAAAATCTACATATCCGTTTGCAAGGCCGACGCCCCTGCAGCCAGAAAAATCAGTGCATATGTTGCCGCATTAATCACGGTTACACTCCCGGCCAGGCCGTCCAGACCATCCGTTAAATTGACACTATTTGTCAATGCGATCATAGATACAATGCAAAAAGGAATATACCATACGCCGAAATCCAGCATTTCTCCCCAAAAAGGAATATAAAGCGCTGAACCAATTTGTGGGTTTAAATACGCATAAACCGCAACCAATGTGCTAAAAAATAGCTGCAAGACAATCTTCTGCCATGCGTGAAGCCCTTTTGAATTGTGTTCCAAAACCTTTTTTAAATCGTCAATAAGCCCGATAATGGAGAAAGCAAGGCTGCCGATCACCGCCGCCCATAAATAAGTGCCGCTTTGTCCAAAAAAGATCAATGCCGTCAACGCCATCGCCAACGCAATAAAAATTCCACCCATTGTCGGCGTCCCACTTTTTTTCAGATGCGTCTGCGGTCCGTCATCCCGGATTGGCTGGCCGAATTTCAACCGGTGCAGCAAAGGGATAGCCACATGCCCCAGGCCCAAAGAAAGGGCAAAGGATAAAAGAATTGCCAAAATTAATGTTTGCATTGTCTTCCTCTTTCCGCAAAAATAAGCGCGCTTACATTTCAGCCCACCAGCGCGCTTATTTGCAGCTTTCTTTTGTTAACTTTCTAATTCTTCCAAAATTTCTTTCACTATACGCTTCTCATCAAACGGATAATGAACGCCTTTAATTTCCTGATAATCCTCATGCCCTTTCCCGGCCAGTAAAATCACATCTCCGGGTTGTGCATGTTCTATTGCATATTTTATTGCCTTTTTTCTGTCTTCAACAACAATATGGTTATCTTTCTCCATTCCGGCAAGAATGTCGTTAATAATCGTATAAGGATCCTCAAAACGGGGGTTATCCGATGTTACAATGCAAAAATCAGCAATGTTTTCTGCAATTTTTCCCATGATAGGGCGTTTTGCCGCGTCTCTGTTCCCTCCGCAACCAAAAATACAAACAACCCTGCCTTTCGCATATCCTTTAATCATGTTTAAAACATTTTCCAAAGGCTCCGGCTTATGACAATAGTCTAACACAATACTGAAATTTCTGCCATAAGTATTTAGATTTTCTACACGTCCGGGAATATAATTTACCGATTCCAGACCTTCTTTAATGTGTGCCGGATCAGCTCCGAGCATCAGGCAAATTCCAAATGCGGCAAGCGCATTGTCGACCATAAACCGCCCCGGCATATTCAGGCGGATTTCAAAACTCTCCTCACCCTTATGCAAGCAAAAGATACTGCTGTCCGTAAAAAAGCGTATTTTATCTGCATAAATATCCGCCTGCGGCGTAAAGCCGAAAGTAAGCCGCTCACCGCTTGCGTATTCAAGCATGCGTCTGCCGTAAGGATCATCAATATTGATCACTGCTCTTTCACAATGCCCAAACAAAATGGTTTTGGCTAAAAAATAATGTTCAAAATCACCGTGAAAATCCAAATGGTCCTGCGATAGATTCGTAAATACGCCTCCTGCAAACTCTATGCCGTATACGCGGTCCAGGTAAAGCGAATGCGAAGAAACTTCCATCACTACCGTATCCATTCCCGCCATAAGCATACCGGCAAGTATTTTCTGGAGGTCCGGAGATTCCGGCGTTGTATGTTCGGCAGGCAATATCTTTTCGCCAATCAACGTCTGTATGGTTCCAATAAGCCCAACTCGATGCCCTGCCGCTTCGAGAGCGCTTTTAATCATATAGGTAGTTGAAGTTTTTCCACTCGTTCCCGTAACGCCAATCATTGTCAGCTTTTCCGCCGGTTTCCCGTAAAACGCTGCCGAAATCACCGCCATTGCCTTTCTGTCGTCTTCTACCACAATCTGCACAACATCTAAATCGAGCACTTCGCTCACCATCAAACATACCGCTCCGGCCTCTACAGCCTTTTGTGCATATCGATGCCCGTCTGCCGAATACCCCTTAATGCAGAAAAAAAGGTCTCCTTTTTTCACTTTACGCGAATCATAGGCAATCCCGGTCACTTCCACTTCGCCATTACCAATTATTTTACATTCAATGCCCTGGAGCAGTTCTTTTACTTTCATTAAATTTCTCCTGTTAATTACACTCTACGATAACCGTGTCTCCGGATACCACTTTGCTGCCTGCCGCAGGCTGCTGCGCATAAACCGTTCCCGAAGCGGAATCTCCTTTTACTTGTATTTCCAAACCGACTTCTTCCAGTTTCTCAAATGCCTGATATACGCTGAGCCCTTCCAAGTTAGGCACATCAACAAAGCTCTCCAGGCTCAGTTCCTGTTCACTATATGCATCTACCTCGGTGTCTTTTACTACTTTTGTTCCCTCAACAGGCGATTGCGCCGCAATTTGTCCATCGCCAATCATATTGAGCTTTAGCCCTGCTTCCTGCAAAGTTGCTTCTGCCTCCTGCTTGTTTTTGCCGATCACATTTGGCACGCTAACCAGCTCAGTTGTCTGTTCTGTCGGCTGTGCATCACCGTATTTGAGGCACTTTTCTAAGATGTCTTTCGCATATGGCGCCGCAACAACACTGCCGAAGGTAACCGCAACTTCCGGTTCTCTTACAATAAATAACACAATATATTGCGGGTCATCTGCCGGTGCAAACCCGATAAAAGAGGAAATATTCTTTCCTTCAACAATAACGCCGTTTTCATACATCTGCGCAGTTCCCGTTTTTCCGCCAACGGTATAACCTTCAATTTTTGCATTCTTTCCGCTGCCGTTATCTACAACGCTTTGTAATATCTGGCGCACAATCCCAGACGTTTCTTCCGAAATTACCCTTACGCCTTCTTCATCCTCGCCAATCGTTTGTATGATATTCCCTTCGCTGTCCTCAATATGGGAAACCAGGCTTGGAGTATAGCGCACACCGCCATTAATCGCAGCCGAGGCAGCGGTAATCATTTGCAAAGGCGTCACCGCAATACTTTGCCCAAAACCAATTCTCGCCAAATCGACGTCTTTAACATATTTTGCTGCCCTGACAATCCCAGCGCCATCCGCAGAATAATCTACCCCCGTCGTGCTTCCAAAGCCAAAACGATAGATATATTCATAAAATTTCTCCGTTCCCATCGAAAGAGCCATTTCCATAAAAGCCGGGTTGCAGGAGTTTTCCGCAGCCTGCGTTAGCGTCTGTGTCCCATGCGGGTTATACGAACGCCAACATTTGATTTTTTCTCCGCTGACCAATTTATATCCACTGCAATGATATGTCGTTGTCAGTGATGCGTTTCCGCTGTCAATCACCGATGCGAGGGTAATGATTTTAAATATAGAACCGGGTTCGAAAGCATCAGTGATTGCCGTATTACGCGAAATTTCCGCCAATGCAGTAAGATCGCTTCGATCAAGATGATTTAAATCCGCCTGTGGATAATTGACCATTGCCAAAATATCCGCGTTGCGCGGATCCATGACAATCGCACAAACGCTCTTTGCCCGGTTAACTTCCATCGCTTCTTTCGCCGCATTTTCCGCAAAACTCTGGATTACCGCATCAATGGTCAATACAATATGATATCCATCCTGTGCGTCAATATAGGTTTGCTCGCTTCCCTCTACAGTTCGCCCTTCTGCATCAACTTGAATCAGGATCGTGCCGGGATATCCTGCCAGATATTTATTATAGGCTTTTTCCAGCCCTTCTTGGCCGGCACCGTCAGAACTGGTATACCCAAGAACCTGCGAAAGAAAACTTCCATACGGATAAACTCTTTTGGTGTCTGAAAAAAATCCAACGCCTTTAATATTTAATGCGCGAATCTGCTCTACCTGTTCATCCGTGATGTGTCTTTTCAACCATACTTCAACTTTGCTCTTATCGCTTGCGGTATCATAAATTTTCTGCCGATCCATATCCAAAATCGGGGCTAATAAATCCGCGACTTCTCCGGCATCTTTAATATCTTTTGGATACAACAAAACACTCTGCGACGTTGTGCTTGCCGCGAGTATTTCGCCGTTTCTGTCTTTAATTGCGCCCCGCAGCGGGGAAACCGAAACTTCTCTCGTCCACTGCTGTTCTACCTGATTTTGAATTTCACCTGCCTGAAAAATCATCAACTGCGTCAGCCGGATAATGCAGATGCCAATGATCAGCATAACTATACAGTATAAAACACGCAGTCTGGCCTTATTCTCTCTTCTCGTCCCAACCAAGAAATTATACCTCCGAGTGGTATACTTATCCAACTAACCCGAGAATCCACTCCCCTATGTTCTCAAAAATATTCTTTTTTGGCTCAACAATCTCTTGCTGTTCCGTCGTTTGTTCGTCAAACTCGATATAGTAAACTTGAGAATCGCCAGGAAAACTCATGGATAGTTCATTCTCGGCAATCTGTGCAACTTTTTGAATATCGCACTGTGTGGATATCGAAAGATTCAATCGGTCGATTTCCTCTTTCAAATTATCTATATTCTCCTGAATGCTGAGATTTTCCAAATTTATTTTTGCGCTGATGGCATTACTTGCAATAACTGCAACCATCATCACAAAAACCAACATAACCGTTGTGCAAATCCGGATCGCATTATTTCTTTTTTGAAGCATCAGCGGATGCATTTTATAACTGATCTGTACCTTTCGATACGTCTTTTGCGTGCGATTTTCACGCTGATTTGGCCGTTTTGTTTTGCGGGGCAATGTGTTCGGAACTGCCGCGCCGCGCTGATATTCCCGATAAGAACGATGTAATGCTTCCATGATTTCTCCTATATTCTTTTGCTTTTTATATTTTTTTAAATACCCTTAACTTTGCGCTTCTCGCACGGGGGTTGTCTACTAATTCCTGTTCTGTCGGCACAATCGGCTTCTTGCTTAAAACTTTGCCCTTTGGTTTTTTCCCACAGATACACTTTGGAAATTCCGGAGGGCATGTACACGGATGCTCAGCCGTGCGAAATACATGTTTAACAATTCTGTCTTCCAACGAATGAAAGGTAATGATACAAAGCACGCCTCCTGGCGCCAACAGGTCGATAATCTGTTCAATCGTCTGTTCCAATATACTTAATTCATGATTAACTTCAATACGCAGAGCCTGAAACGTCCTTTTTGCCGGATGCGGCCCCGTCCTTCTAGCCGAAGCCGGAATTGCCTGTTTAATCACTTCGGCAAGCTGCAGTGTTGTCTTAATCGGGCGATTCCTTACGATTGCTTCTGCAATGCGTCCACCAAACTTTTCTTCTCCATAATCATAAATAACTTTTTTCAGCGTCTGCACATCATAACCGTTGACCACATCATACGCACTGAAATCTGCATCTTGATCCATCCGCATATCAATCGGCGCATCCTTCATATAAGAAAAGCCCCGCTGTGCATCATCTAATTGAAACGATGAAACACCTAAATCCATCACCGCTCCGTCAATTTGACTAATCTGTAAGTTTTCCAAGACTTGCTTAATCTCTTTAAAATCACTTTTGACAAAGACGACTCGATCCATATATGCTTGCAGGCGCTGTTTTGCATAAAAAAAAGCCTGCTCATCTTTATCAATTGCAATAAGTCTGGCTTTTGAACGTCGCAAAATCTGTTCGCTGTGACCTCCGCCGCCCATTGTACAATCGACAAATATTTTTCCCGATTCAAGAGGTAATTTCTCAACTGTTTCCTCCAGCAGTACCGTCGTATGCTTTAATTGTTCACTCATATGCCCAACTCCGACAGTTTCTTTAAAGCCATCTCATATTCTTCAGAGCCATAAGAATTATATTTTTCCCAATTTTCTTTGGACCATAGTTCAACACGACTCATCACACCTATTGCTACTACATCCTTATTGAGCTTTGCATGTTCTCTAAGGCGAGCAGGAAGCAATATCCGCCCTTGCTTATCCGGCGTACAATCAGTTGCCGAAGCAAATTGCAGTCGCAAGAACTTTTGAGATTCAACATCGGTAACCGGAATATGCTGCAATTTTCCGGCGAATTCTTTCCACGCTTCCGGAGAAAACACAAATAGACACTCTTCAGTGCCTCTTGTCACAATAAAATTTTCTCCCAGCTCTTCGCGGAACTTTGCAGGGATAAAAACCCTGCCTTTCGCATCCATGCTATGCGAATATTCACCTATCAGCATAAATTTCCTCATCAAGTGGTCGGGTAATCACCACTTTTCAACACTTTTATGTCTTTTTACCCATTTAAATGTTTACGAACTAATATATTTTATGCTTTTTTTCATCTTACTTATTATTACTTAATTTTATTTAAATATTACTTTTTTATTTTTTTTGATTCCGCAAG
>CALVMT010000103.1 GCA_944347775.1 uncultured Clostridia bacterium
TGGATGAGTATTGGACCGACGAATCCCCTTTTGTTAAAGGGGGAAGCGTTGAGTTCGACTGCTTCCCCCTCAGCTCCACCATATGAAAACACCATTGAAATTCGAACCTCTAAGGTTTGGACGACAATGGTGTTTTTGCTATAAACCCAGTATCTATGTGGGTTCATGAGCTTTCCGTTTTTAAATTTAAACTGGACAACAAAACCAAAAAAAGTTTAAAATAGAAAACGAAAACGTTAAAACGGTGCCGTCTAGACCCCTTCGTTCAATTGCAGCTATTCTCCAAGGTGCTGTTTACTGGTGTTGCCCGTCTTGTCCTTTGCAGTTGTCTTGTCTCGTGCGAGGGTTCAACGCCATCAGCCAAAATCAAAAAAATATCTTTTTCATAGTCTTTAGACAAAACCTCTGTATATTTTTGTTGTTGTAGCAAAGTAGGATATATAAACATGCGCATTCCCTATGGTTATAAAATAGGAAACAATGAATGTATCATTTATCAGGAGAAAGCGGAAGTCGCCCGCATAATCTTTTACTATTATCTTTCTGGAGCCAGCTTTGGAAAAGTTGTAGATATGCTTTTCAAGAAAAGGATTTCTTTTCCTGGTATTATGATTTTGTAAGCCACTATCGAATCTCGATCTTGTGTGTTATACTGAAATAAAAAGCGGAAGATATCGTATGACAGAAAAAGAACTCGGCAAACTGTATGCGCGGCGTGCATTTCAATTTGATTCCGCGCCGAGGACACTTGTTTCAAAAAGCCTGGTTTTTCCGGATATTGTACCCGGAATCAGAAAAGATTTTTATGATTCCTCAGAATCGCCCGGGTATGTGATCCAAAACTGGATGTGCAGCAGAAATACATGGGAGTTCTTACGCTATTGGGAGATAGCGGAGCCCCTAGACTTCGATAATACTACATGTGAGGAACGAATCTGGTAGGCCCGGACTTCGTCTCTGATAATCACGCCAAGCCCTTGGGTGATAAAGACACATGCAATAGGGGTGGCGGTAAAACAGGGCATAGTTTATGAATGAAAAAACATTTCAAGAAAAAATACGATTTGATATGAAGCTCGGTGAGCAAATGCAAACTGAGTTGCCCCAACATAATGAATTGCTGGATACACTCCATAATTTACAGGCTATGGCAATTGGTCGGATGGATCGTATTTTTTGTAATTCATTTATTACTGAGGCAATACGTCTACTAACTAACGCCATCTTTTTGTATGAGGATGGATATTTTGATTGCGCATTTTATTCTGTGAGACAAGCAGCCGAAACCTGTAACAATATGCTTTATATTGCCAATAAAGGAATTTCAGCATTAAAACAATGGGACGAAAAAAACTACTTCCCTATGAACAGCAAGTTAATATCTCAATTATCACAAATCGATATATTTTATGCTCAGATTAAAGAAAGCCTTCCTGAATTTTTTGATGCATATGAAAAAATAACGGCACAAAGTAATAAGATTATTCATAAGCAAGGATTTGACACATTTTATTTACTACATCAAAACCCGAGGTGTGGTATAAAAATTGATACCAAAAAGGAGAAGCAACTTTTTTCTGAATTTATAACCAATACCATCTGCTTAGTAATTATTTTATATATAGTAGTTGATCCCATCAGTCTCATATTATCTGATGAAGAGCTCACAATGCATTTCAATTTTGATCCGATATCTGGACCGGCGGATATGGTATTTTTGCGTACTCATTTAAGTTCTGATATTGACTCAAAAATTAAATCCACCGTATATTTTAAAGAATTCAGTCAACAATTTTTAGAAAAAGAAAAAATGCTTCCAGCAACATTTTATGTTGTACGATATCATGCTTTTGACTTGACACATCTAAAAGATATTCAATCTCAAGAACACCTACTTGGTTTTTATGAAAGGCTAATCTTAGCATTGTTATCCTCTGGAATTCAAGTCACACACATTCATCCAGATTGTTTTATCTTGGGATATACCACATCAATTCAAAGTAACTACCAACCTACTAAGTGGTCATCATCCGATTATGAAAGATATCTAACTTCACCATCGGTTTATAATATTCCCTATCACACTATTTTTCGAAGTGTTGTCAAGGGACCGAAAGAAAACTGGTTATTAGAACACAACATTCCGTTTGCCGCTGAGGATATAGAAAGAATAAAAGATATATTTGACAAATATAACGAGGTATATGGTAGATTGCCTTCCGCTCTTGATAATTGTAATCCGTAAAAAATTATTTGAGATATAAGCTTGAGGATATAGCCTTGGCATGTATAGTGTTTTGGATGGACATTACACGAACCCCTATTTTTGTAAAGGCGGCTTTGCTGTAAAGGTGTGGCTGTGATGTCGACAACAGATAAACGGAGCTTGTAATGCCACAGGCTCCATTCTCATTTCATTATCTTGAAAACAAAAAATATGCTATAGTTTTTTACAATTTGCCGAGAAAAAATACTTCAGGATACGGATCGTGGCCGGTATGCGGCGAACCTTTCCGCAGCCAATAGAATCAGGCTTGATTGTTTATGTTTGAGAATATTTACTTAGCCTTTTGTTGGTACTGTTTATCAGGCGGTTTGCGTTTGCACACTCTGTGTAGCCGAAGATCCTGATTATCAGGCACCAGCATCGCTATCATCATTTGAGGAAGCAAACGGTTCGTGGAAGAAAGGCCCTCAACTTCTACAGGCACGGCAAGTACGGAGTTTACCATCCGGTGGTGTTTTTTTATGGTTTCCTTTTTGAGGGATGGAGTTTGCGCATGTCCTTAATAGGCAACATTTAGCGGGTTGCCGTTAATGCAAGCTCTTTTATGCAGTTTGTAAAGAAACATCGCTCCCTACACGGAAAAATAGAGGTAATTTTTAAAAAAAGTCAAGGGAAGCGTAGATTTGTCAGCGGAGGACGGCATGTTTAAAATTGCATTGAAAAAGAAAATAAAGCATGTTAAAATAATTTCGTATGTTTATAAGGAGAAAGACTTGAAGTATGAAAAAAGTTGGAATCTCGGAAAGAAAATGTATGGCACGCTATAGTTTGTCTCATCAGTTTTTGGCACTGATTCTGTCCTTTATGTTGGTGATAGGATTGCTGCCGCAAACGGCATGGGCGACTGACTATGTAGCTTATATAGGTACGACAGGTTATACGACTTTAGCCGCAGCAGTATCGGATGCAAACTCTGGAGACAGCATTGTCCTAACGGCGGATGATGATGCGGCTCAGAAGATTGAAATCAACCAAAATCTGACGATCGAGCTAGATGGATATAATCTTGCAAACACGGTCTTTAAGATCAGCGCAGGAACGGTTACCATTGGCGACCGCAAGGGAACGGGGACCATCAACGGAAATCATGTGGATGGTTTTCAGGCGACAGAAAATAGCCGCTGCTATAGCAGCATTTACATTACCGGCAGCGCGACAGTAACCTTGAACAATCTGCGGGTGGAGCAATGTGCAGTATCCGATCTGCGAAAAGCAATATTTCTAGGCGGGAGCGCGTCTCTAACCATTAACGGCGGCAGCTACACCGGGTCAAAACAGCCGGGCGTAGATGCGATTTTCTATTATAATAATGATGCTTCCTCTAGCCTTATTATCAATGATGGCTTGTTTGAGGCCAATTGCGGCCTTTCGGTAAATAATACGCCTGGGTCAGGTGGAGGAACTTTGAAGATTCGCAAGGCTACCTTTGTAGGCAACGGAAGTGCGTTTTGGATCGAGCAAGAGCACGGCGGTGTGACTACACAGCAAAAGGCTGAGCGTTTTCTGGCAGATAGCAGCGGAAGCTATATTCTTGGAACTTTTGATCAGGCAAATATTGTTATTGGAAGCAAATTGTTTGTTTCTGATGGCTTTATCGGAGCAGAATACGGCAGCACGGATCCTACGCACCCTTCCGAGATCCTTCTTACAGAGGGGCAAAGCGTAACCTTTTTGCCGCAGGTGTTAGGCGGTGATGGCAGCGCGTATATATATACTTGGTATAAGGGTGAGGAAGCGATTTCTGGTGCCAGCGCTTCTAGTTATTCGATTGAAAATTATCAACCTGCGGAAGATGACGGCTTTTATTCCGTTACCGTTTCCCAGGGGGAAGACAAGGTATCGTTATATTGGAAGGTGGGAGGGGACGTTTCAACACCGCAGCTTCCCGGAAAAGGCACAGCGGAAAATCCTTATGAAATCAGTACGCCAGAGCAACTGAAGGATTTTGCCGAATTGGTCAATGCAGGAAATTCTGCCGCGTATGCGGTGCTTACCCAAGATATTGACATGAGTGCGCAGGCTTGGACCGGCATCTCTGGCAATACTTCGTATACCGGCGTTTTTGACGGCAAAGGGCATACGATTTCCAACCTTACTGGTACGGAAGGCCTTTTTGTAAACAATGCCGGAACCATACAAAATGTACAGTTGGAAAACGTCGCTTTAACAAAAGACGGTGGCAACCTGGGTGCGGTTGTGGGCATAAACACGGGAACAGTATTTAACTGTGTTTCTTCCGGCAGTATTACCGGCACTAGCAGCAGTGCATATTCCATCGGCGGCCTGATTGGCCATAATGATGGCGGGGTTTTGAGCGGCAGTTCTTCTTCCTGTGCGGTCAGTGGCAAAACAGCCGGTGGTTTGGTGGGCTCAAACTGGAATGATGCCGGTAGCTATGGGCAAATTACCGCCTGCATCTATACGGGAAGTGCACAAAATCCCGTAGAGGGGGATAAGAATTATAGCTATAGTACTCTTGTATACTATAAAGACGAAACCATGGATTGGAAGTCTTACCCAAGCCATGCGGCGGCAGATGAAATGGAAATTTTCCAAAGTATCAATGCTTATATTGCCGACAACGGCGGCGAGTTGATTTTTAGCGGAGAGGGCACGACCTATCCGAGTGGGTCGGTATCTTATCTTGCGTATACAGAGAATGGTCTAGCTACCCAATACATTACAGACTATACTCTTATCAATTCTGAAAATCTCCCGACCGAATGGAAAAGCGGCTGGTATGTGGTGGACGGCGATGTGACCATTGATAGCCGCGTCTCCGTATCGGGCGACGTGAAGCTGATCCTGAAAAACGGCGCCAATCTCACCGTAAACGGCGGGATTGACGTATCCGGGACTTCCAATCGCTTTACGGTCTATGCTCAGTCTACAGAAGAGAGCAAAATGGGCAGCCTAACCGCAACAGCGGCAGACGAGACCGGAAACGCCGGCATTGGCAGTAGCGGCGGGCAAACGGCCGGAGCCATCACGATTCACGGCGGTAAAATCCAGGCAACTGGCGGCAGCCGCAGTGAGGTAGTACCTGTTCCGGGTCTGCCGGGGGAATTCGAGGAAAATTTCTATACCGGCGCTGGCATCGGCGGCGGAGAAAAATCCGCTTGCAGCGTGATTACCATTAACGGCGGGATTGTCACGGCCGTTTCGGGTCAGGGAGGTGCCTACTGGAAAGAGAGCAATTCCGCCGGCATCGGCAACGGCGGCTACAACAGAAGTGATTTGAATTATGAAGTGGCGCCCGCTGGCACCATTGTCATCCACGGAGGCATCGTTAACGCGACAAGCATATGGTGGGGTGCCGGTATTGGCGGTGGGGATGAAATGCCCATTGCTGAAGTGGCAATTCACGGCGGAACAGTGACTGCGCAAAGCGACTCTTCTGCGGGTATCGGCAACGGCGGCGCCGGCGACGGAGGCATCGTTACCATTACCGGCGGCACGGTGAACGCGGTCAGCGAATCTGCCTGCGGTATCGGCGGCGGATATATATCGGATATTGAAAAAGTTGTGATTACCGGCGGGGATATTACGGCTACCAGTGAAAGCGGCGCCGGCATTGGAAGCTGCGCTTATCAAACCATTGCCCAAGTGATTATTAGCGGAGGCAGAGTGACGGCCACCAGCAATAAAGGCAATGGCATCGGGATAGGATATATTTGGGATGATCCCATCGATTTCTCGACTGGGGAAAATGGTACGGCCGTGATCTTTACTTCCTCTATGGGAGAGGATAGAGAGAAAGATGAATGGAAGGGTCTTATCTTTGAAGGCAATGAGGGCAAAATCTATGGAGATAGCTATACGGTAGAGGATGGCCTTAGCATTGATTCAGATAAAATCCTGACGATCGATAGCGGGAAAACCCTGATCATTCCCAATGGCGTCAGCTTTGATTTTGCCGGAGAAATTCGGTTGGCTCCAGGCGGGCTTATAAGCGGAATATTGCCGTCCGGTGCTGTGATTACCTATCAAATCCAGTGGGATACCGATGGCGACGGCACGATGGATGAGATAACTTATGAGGAAGCCGGTAGTTTGCCTACCCATGAGAATGGCAGCAAAGAGGGAGACGCCCAGTATACCTATACCTTTACCAAATGGTTCCCGGAACTTACCGAGGTTACCGGACCGGCCCAATATACAGCGCTGTTTAGTTCGTCTTTGAATCAGTATACCGTAACGCTTCCAAACGGCGAAGGCTATATGGTCATAACCAGTCAGGATACTGAAAATGTCCCATACAATACAACATTTGCATTCACGCTAACCATCAAGGACGGATATTCCAAGACAGATGGATTTGCGGTGAAAGCCAATGGAACGGAACTAAACGCGCAAGCCGACGGTAACTACAATGTTGTCGTAACAGAGAATATCGACATTACGGTAGAAGGCGTAGCAGATATTACGCCGCCTTCCGATATTACGGTCAGCTATGAAACAGATCGCTTTAAGGAATTTTTGAATGCCCTTACGTTTCATTTGTTCTTTAAAGATACCATCACGGTGACGATCTCCGCCACCGATGAAGGCAGCGGGGTAAAGGAATTTACCTATCAGCTTGGGCAGGATGCTCAGCTGCAAACGCAAACCGCGCAAAACGGCAAGATTACCTTTGCGGTTCAACCGGAGTTTAAGGGGAATATCAAGAATGTTGCAGCAAAAGACGATGCCGGGAATGCCTCTGAAGGTATCGACTATGAGTATTTTGCCATAGAAAAGAATAAGCCTACCGATTTAACCGTAGAGACCAATGGCTATGAAAGCGGAAAATGGACAAATGGCGATGTGACCATTACGGTTTCCGGTTCCACCGCCACCAGCGGTATCGCAAAATATCAGTATTCTACAGACGGCGGGCAGAGCTGGCATGATATGACTGCCACGGAAAAGACGGACGCTACCAAGACGGAGCCGCTGAATGTGACAGAGGCACAGATCACGGTGTCTAACAGTGGAAGCAGTGAGTATCTCTTCCGGGCCGTGTCGGGTGCCGGAAACGAAAGCACGGCAAGCGCGGCTGTCACTGTGAATATCGATAAGGGGACGCCGAATATCATCGTTAATGGAGACGCTGGGTCTTATTTGCAGGAGGACACGGTTCAGATTATACCCATCATCGGCTATTCCGGCATTTCAAAAATGGAAGTGCAGAAGGACAACGGAAGTTGGGAGATTCTAAGTCCGTCTGTGGATAATCCTAATATCTATTACTATACCGTTACAGGAAACGGCACTTATACCTTCCGCATGACGAACGGAGCAGGCGCAACAGCTACCGGCAGTATCACTTACGATAAAATTGACAGCACAAAGCCGGTGGTGTCCGTTAATGCAAACGGTTATACATCCGGCACTTGGACTAACGGGGAGGTTTCCCTTTCTGTTTCCAATACGGCACCCAATTTGGGTACGACCACATTCCAATATAGTGTGGACGGCGGAGAATGGCAGCCCTATACCCAGGCAATTGTAGTTTCCGATGAGACTGACGGCGCAACCTATACCTTCAAAGCCATCAGCGCCAGCGGTGTGAAAAGCGATGAAGTGTCCGTCACGGTAAAGATCGATAAGACACCGCCTGAAGGCGATATTGTCATTGAAGAGAACTCTGTAAAGAAGTTGCTGAATGCTATTACCTTTGGTCTGTTCTATAACAAGAACGTAGAGGTCACCATCACCGGAACCGACAATTTGAGCGGCGTGGCTGCAGTAGAATATTACCGCAGTGAGGAGATTCTCACGGAGGATGCCGTGAAAGCCATTTCCGAGTGGGCAGCATACGCCCCAATCAGCGAGACGGCTGAGGATGCGAAAAAGTTTGTCTACTATGTGAAGATCACCGATCATGTCGGTAATGTTACCTATTTTGGTTCTAACGGCGTTACCTTCGACCTGACCAAACCTGTCATCGCCGGTGTAACGGATGGGGCAACCTATTATACAACGCAGAGCGTTACGGTTTCCGATATTCATCTGGAATCTGTCACTGTGAACGACGAACAGCAATCCGGCACGACGTTTACCCTTGAAGGTAACGTATCTAAGACATATACCATTGTCGCCACCGATAAAGCAGGTAATGTTACAACGTATGAAGTCAATATGAAGCCTATTGCAACTCTTGCTGAGACGATTGAGGACATTACAGTTGACAATGTGACCTCTGCTAACAAAGAGGACATTGAAGCGGTAAAGGCTTTGGTTGCAGCTGTTGATGACGAGAATGCTGTAGAAACTGAAAAGGAAGCTTTGCAGAAAATTCTCGACAAGTGCGACAGCCTCATTGATAAGATAGAGAAAATCGCACAGGAGGCTGCCGATTTGGAAGAAGAGTTACAGAAGTATGATCCTTCCACTATTACTTCCGGCGATAAGGAGTCTGTCGAACAGCTGAAAGAAGAGCTTTTGAATTTAATTAACTCCGGCAACCTGACCGATGCGGAAAAAGAAGCTATACAGGAAATGGTCGATAACTGTGACGCTATGCTGAATGAAATCGAAGCGGCAGGCAATGCAGGGACCACCGAAAATACCGATAAGGTAGAAGATATCACTTCCGACAATGTGAAACCGGAAGACAAAGAGGATTTGACCGCAGCAAAAGAAGATTTGGAAAATGCCCTTGAAAACTTCGGTGAAAACTATACCGAAGAGGAAAAAACGGCATTGGAAGAAAAACTGGAGCAGATCAACAGCGCGCTGGAAAGCATTGAGAAGGCAGAAGCGGCTAAAGAGTCCATCACCGTACTGCCTGACGCAGTAGAACCGGATGATATCGATGCCGAAGCTTTGATCAATGCAGTAAAAGCGCAGTATGATACCCTGAGTGAGCATGAAAAATCTTTGATTCCTGAAGAACTGAAGCATAAACTGGAAAGCCTGCTTGAAAATCTGACGGACTATCGGATTATTGCAGGCAATGGCAGCCAGTGGACGAGTGGAGATAACGGCTCTATCAGCATGACTGCTAACGGCTCTGTTGAGAAATTCGTAGGGATTGAAGTAGACGGAAAAGCAGTTGACGCAGTAAACTATACGGTAAAATCCGGAAGCACGATCATTACCTTAAGGCCTTCTTATTTGAACACACTGTCGGTCGGTAAACACACACTGACTGTGATTTATTCTGACGGCGAGACATCAGGTGAGTTCGAGATCTTAAAGAAGTCTGAAACCATTACGCCAGGAACCGGCGACAACAGCAATATTCTGTTGTGGGTAGCCCTGCTGTTTGTATCCGGCTGTGCACTCAGTGCAGCGATATATAGAAAGAAGGACCAAGCAAACTAAAGACTTAATAATTTAAAAGAGGCAACAACAGACTGATTTAGCCTGTTGTTGCCTTCTTATTAAATAGAGAATGATACACTTAAGAAAACCCCCAAGCCATGAAGATAAAGAGTTGTCGCAATCAGCCCACCTTATCCCTTTATATTTTTTAAATTTACCTTGCTTATGCAAGGGCGGAAAAAGCTGATATCACGACATAATAATGTATCAAATTGAAAAATTGTAAGATATATGCGAATGTATGGTTTTGGAAGATTACACAATAGAAAAAAATATTTATGACGAAAACAATAATCTTTGATACGAACTGCAAAGAAATGATCTTTCTATACCATATGAGAAAAGGATAAGCTATCGGGTTTTTGCGATGGATTCGTGAGCGTAAGAAGCAGATCTGCACTATTTCTGCCATCTGAATTGCTTTAGAAAAATCCGTTTGTAAATAGAGAAATTCCCTCTCTCGTGTGAGTTTGGGATTTTCTTAAACAGTATTTTCCTTCTCATCTTCGCTTAAGTGTCGTATCATTTTTGCAGGTACTCCACCAACAATAGTGTTCTCTGGTACATCTTTTGTTACAACCGCTCCTGCGGCAACAATAGCGCCGTTACCGATGGTCACACCGGGAAGAATCGTTGCGTTGGAACCAATCCAAACATTTTCTCCAATATGAATAGGTTTCGGAATCATCGCGCTGCGCGCTTTTGGTGACATGCTGTGGTTCAGCGTTGCCAAAACCACATTGTGCCCGATTAGTGTACCACTCTTAATGAAAATGCCGCCTTGATCCTGAAATTTGCAGCCCATGTTAATGAATACGTTTTTGCCGATCGTGATATTTTTTCCACAATCGGTATAAAAAGGGGGGAATAGCGTAATGCTTTCGTCTACAGGTTTTCCAAGCAGATTGGAAAATAGTTTTCGTAGTTTTTTGGGTTTGTGATAGCGATTGTTTATTTTTGCTGTAATTTTCAGCGCTTCTTGACTGAGGTTATGCATAAACAAATGAGTATCACTTTCACCTTTTATCAGTTTTCCACTATTGAGACATTCTAAAAAATCTTTCAGTTCCATGTCAACTACCTGCTTTTCTTGTTCTGCTATTATTGTAGCATTATGCTCATATAAATAGCAAATACCTATAAATAATATATAACTATACTTAAAACTTATGGATTGTGTGTTATAATTACACATAATGGAGAGAGGTAGCTTTTATGGAATTAAGAGTATTGCAATATTTTCTTGCAGTTGTTAGAGAACAAAGTATATCAGCAGCAGCAGAATCGCTGCATCTCACACAACCCACATTATCAAGGCAGCTTAAGGATCTGGAAGAGAAACTGGGCAAGCAATTGATAATACGAGGAAGCCGTAAAATCAGGTTGACAGAGGAAGGGATGCTTTTACGAAAAAGAGCGGAAGAAATATTGGATTTAGTTGGACGAACTGAAAAAGAGGTTATGCAATCAGATAAAATTGTCAACGGTGATATTTTTATTGGAAGCGGTGAAACCGATGGTGTGCGACAAATTGTAAAGACTGTAAAATGCTTACGAGAAAGTTATCCAGGAATTCGTTTTCATATTGTCAGCGGGGATGCAACAGATGTTTGTGAACGCTTGGATAAAGGACTTTTGGATTTTGGAATTCTACTGGGTGATATTGATAAAACAAAGTACTACTACATGGAATTACCCATGAAAGATACTTGGGGTGTTTTGATGCGGCGCAACACTCCTTTGGCGGACAAGGACTTTGTTTCTCCTCAGGATTTATGGGATAAAGCATTGATTTTATCACGGCAGGTAGGAAATAAAAGCGAGCTATATCGTTGGCTTCAAAAAGAGCCAGCAGAGCTTTATACCGTTGCTACATATAATTTGATTTACAATGCATCGTTAATGGTGGACGAAGGTATTGGTTATGCCTTAGCTCTGGATAAACTTATTAATACCACAGGTAGTAACCTTTGCTTTCGGCCACTAAAACCGCAGTTAGAGTTAGGAATGTCTCTAGTATGGAAAAAAGGTCAGATATTATCGAGGGCTGCAAAGCTGCTTTTGGAAGAACTGCAAAAAATTTTATTAGAATAATAGATTAATGTACAAAAGTTTGAATTCAGCAATAAATGAATTTTCATTATATTCATCATTGGAATATTGATATAGGATCAAGTTCGTACTCTAAAAAAATTTGACCTCTTTTTATTTCCTATAGACAAAATACAGATTATTACGGGTAAAGACGCTATAAAAAATAGGGTGGGGAGAAAATGTATTTTGCTCCGCCCACTGCTTATGATGAAGTAATGAAAACTTGCTCCTTGCGGGAAAATTATTACGGTCGGATTAATTAGGGGGAATATTAGACTAGAAAGAATAATGGGAATTTTACTGACCCAATGACAGCAGTAATTTTTATATCTATTGCGGCTGCAGTTTGGGTAAATTACTAAACACCATATTGGCATAAAAATCAGTGGAAAATAAAATGCAAAGGAATCAAAGCCCAAAAAGAAATATTGGAAGCCGAAGGGCATACAACCATTCAGAAAGGGTATAAAAATATTCCGTGTTATGTAAAAGACGATAAAGAAAGCCTGTTTAATTGAAGAGAGAAATTCTATCTTTGATATATAAGTAAAGATGGTAAATTAAGCAGAAAAAATTTATAGAAGATATAACAACCCAATTATGGTTATTGGAGGCATTTTAACATAAGCAGGCGAGGTATATTTGCCTGCTTTGTGTTTTTATCATTACTTATATTCTGAAAAAGATCTGTGAGATAAACATATTATGAAATATGTTAAAAATATCCTTCTCTTTTTATGATAACGATGATTGATTTAGTGATGTATTTAAAAATAAACAAGGCATTTTTAATTTGAAAGCTTCATAGAGTATGGCTAAAAACTCACTGTTTGATGGTTTTGTAACTAACGGATGCTCAGCAATTTGTTCCAGTAATTTTCGGTTGCCATTCGTATAAATTTGTTGAATGACAAATGAAATACTCTTTTCTACATTGATTGGTGATGTGGAAAAGTGTTGAGCGACTTTTGGATAAAGCTTAGTTGTAACTGCTCGAAGGAATGGTTCTTCCTGCAAACATAAAGATACAGCATATGCGAGAAATTGGCTTCCGTGAAGATGTGCTGATATGCCCAACTGAGTGAGTAATCCAAGAATTTCCGTCATATATGTATGCCTCCTTGCAAAAAATGAACTTCACTATATAATATTATTCGACGTAATGATGCAATTTCATTTTAATTTATAAAAAAAATTTAAAATTTAAATCAGAAGATATTTTTACAACTCTGCAATGATCATAATAGTGAGTATAATTTACAGGTTATGAATAGTGAATGCACAAAATTTATTTATAAGAAAAGTTTTTTTACATAAAATTTGCAAAAAAGGATGATGTTTGTTTTATAATAAAAAATAAAACAAATTACAAAATGAGGATAAGGAGGATTTTGCGTATGATAAGTTATGAAGAAATTAAACGAGATCCGGCTGTGAATGCATATATAAAAAAAGCTGATGAATCTTTAAAAGCTTTAGGATATACAGAACATTGTTTTGCACATGTGACAAAGGTGGCCGAAACCGCCGGATATATACTGGAAACACTGAATTATACTGGCAAAGATATAGAGTTAGTAAAAATTGCAGGGTATCTTCATGATATTGGAAATTTAGTAAACCGTATTGAACACTCTCAAAGTGGAGCAATAATGGCTTTTCGTATTTTGAGTAATATGGGTATGGAGCCTGAAGATGTCGCAACTGTCGTAACAGCCATCGGAAACCACGATGAAGGAACGGGAGTACCGGTTGATGCGATATCAGCAGCGTTGATTTTGGCAGATAAATCAGATGTGCGGCGCAGTCGTGTTCGCAATACTGACGCTTTAGCTTTCGATATACATGATAGAGTCAATTATTCTGTAAAAGAGTCAAATTTGAGGATTAATGAAGCAAAAACTTTAATTAAGCTAAAGTTAAATATCGATACCAGATATGGATCAGTCATGGATTACTTTGAAATTTTTTTAGAGAGAATGATTCTATGCCGAAAAGCGGCGGAAAAACTAAATTTACAATTTAAATTGATTATCAATGAACAGCAATTGATCTAATTTCCAATGTGCCAATAAAAAACATAATCTGCAATAATCAATAGGCAGATTATGTTTTTTTATTATATAATGCAATGTATTTTCTTAACAGTATGAAAAAACGCGTTTATTTTGCTCTAAAAAGTGCAAAAAAGCCTGTTGTATTAATTTTTGCCCTTCTTCATTTGGATGCATACCATCTTCACACATATAATTTAGAAGATGACGTTTTTCTAAAAATGCGCCGCGTATATCGATAATTGGTGTATTTGTTTTAAAAGCAATATATTCAATTTCTCGTGAATACATTTCTTGATAGCGATAAATTGCATTGATATCGCCGAGCCATTTAAGGATATTTTGAGGCTTTATGCTGCTATCTTTACATATCCATTTAAAAAAACGTTCCGAGCAAAGCGGCGGTAAGGTAGAAAGAACTGGCTTAATTCCATGATCTTTTATATATTGAATCATTTCCAAATATGTTTGATGAAATAGGCTTTTTGGGGTATAAGGATAATGATCTTCCTCGGGACTTGAAGAAATTTCATTCCAATTAAAATTACAATCGTTTCCTCCATATTCTAATAATATCGCATCGTATATTTCACCTTTTTGAATGTTTTGTTTTAGAATTTTAAACCCACGATCAATTGTATATCCAAACTTTGAGTTATTTATTATGTCAAGAGCGTATTGTTTAGCAATGTATTCTATTCCAATATTATCAGAAATATGATAGCGATGGTTTTTGCTGCTTAACACAACACCTCTAAATAAAGAATCTCCATACAGGGCAATTTTTCGAATCAAATAGTTCATAATCAATTCACCTCATTTCTTTTTGTGTTGCCTATCTAAAAATACAATAAAACAATAATATGTAATATTAAAAACTAGATTATATTAAGAATAAAATTTTGTCAAGTGTTTAATAAAATTGTTTACATAATTTAAAAAATTATTGAGTTACAATACAAATCTGTGTTATACTTTGGATGGTTCAAAACGAAAGGATATGCAATAAGATGGAAAAAGAAAAGTTGGAAAATTTATATGAAAAATTCTTTCATCATATATTGCCGCGTTGGGAGGATTTGCCGGAAATTGACTTATATATGGATCAAGTAATTGCATTGATGCGTAAATACTTAAGTATTTTTGAGGTAGATGGAGAAAAAATACTTACGCCGGCTATGATTAATAATTATGTAAAAATGGGAGCAATGCCTGCTCCGACGAAAAAAAAATATTCTAAAGCGCATATTGCTCATCTCTTGATTATCTGTTTTTTAAAACAGGTATTGCCGATTTCTTTGATATGCAAAATTATTAAAGCTTATTTAAGTGTATATTCGGAAAATGAAATGTTAGATGCATTTAGCAATGAATATGAAAATATTTTAAAAGTAGTTGCCGAAAGCGGAAAAAATGAAATGAAAAAATTACTGCAAAATCAAAATGATATGTCTTGTGTGATAGGGTTTCTTTCAATGAAAGCGGCATCTTATGCTGGAGCACAGCGCGCAATTGCACAAAATATGTTATCGTTAGCTTCAGAGGATAGTAAGAAATAAACAAATATATTTTTATAAAATATAATTATAAATTAGCGGGAGATAATAATATATGCAAACAGTTGGTTATTATAATGGTGAAATTTCTTCTGTAGAGGAACTTAAAATTCCTGCTCTAGATAGAGCTGTTTATTTTGGAGATGGTGTGTACGATGTGGTTATATGTCGAAATGGAAAGCCATTTACTTTAGACTTGCATATTGATCGCTTTTATAATAGTTGCGAGGCATTAAAGATAAATTTTGACATGAGTAAAGATGAATTGAAAGCATTGCTATTAAAATTAATTGCAATGGCGGATAGCCCGGACACTATGGTTTATTGGCAAGCTTCGAGAGCAACAGCAATAAGAAAACACGAATTCCCTTCAAAACTGATTAAGCCGAATTTGCTTGTTATGATTACACCGTTCCATATGGGGGAAATGAACAAACCGCTACATTTAATTACGGTAGAGGATACTCGTTTTTTACATTGTAATATTAAAACAATTAATTTAATTCCAAATTTGATGGCGGCGCAGAAAGCTGCGGAGGCGCATTGCCAGGAAGTCGTATTTCATAGAGGAGAGAGGGTAACGGAATGTGCTCATAGTAGTTTATTTATATTTAAAGATGGAACGGTAATTATGCCTCCTCTTGATGAATATGTATTGCCTGGTATTACAAGAAAAGTTGTAAAGCAGATTTGTTTAGCAAATCATATTCCGTATGAAGAAAAAATTTTTACATTGAACGAAATGTTGGATGCAGATGAAATTCTGGTGGCGAGTACAACAAAAAATTTTTCTCCGGTTGAGATTATTGACGGAAATAAAGTTGGTGGTAAGGCTCCCAAGTTGCTTGAACAGTTACAGAAATTATTTATAGAAGAATTTGATCGCCAAACGAAATAGATTTTAAAATAACGGTTTTAAAAAGGAAAAGTTGGAAAATGGAGTTAAAAGAAGAAACTATAGCCTCAGAAAATGTTTTTTCGGGTAAAGTATTTAAAGTACATGTAGATCAGGTAAAATTGTCTGACGGGAGAATTTCTCGGCGGGAAGTAGTTGATCATTCGGGCGGCGTCTGTATTGCAGCAGAGGATAAAAACGGTTGTTTATTATTTGTACGTCAATATAGATATCCTTGTAAAAAAATAATGCTTGAATTACCCGCAGGGAAGCTTGAACAAGGAGAGGAGCCATTAGCTTGTGCAGAAAGAGAATTGAGAGAAGAAACCGGAGCAAAAGGCAAGCATTTTATCTATTTAGGAAAGATTTATGGAAGCCCTGGCTTTTGTAATGAAGCGATCCACCTTTACTATACAAAAATAGAAGCCGTGGGAGAAAACGAATTAGATGACGGCGAGTTTCTAGAGGTAGAATCAATTCCAGTGGAAAAAGCCGTAAAGATGGCTTTAGAAGGTAATATCGAAGATGCAAAAACAGTAATAGCTCTATTGAGATTGATGAATGTACGATGAGATTTTCATGAGAGTTTAGGAATATTTTGATGCAGAAGAAGTGGAAAGTTTTTTTATCTGAATATATTCATCCTGCTGCAAAAGAATTTTTATTAGAACATAGTGAGGTGTTAGATAGGCAGGAGGAATTATATTTAGCAGATGCAGTTTTATCTAGGAATCTAGGTATTGATCAATCTTTTTTAAATAAGGCAACAAAACTTAAGGTAATAGGAATACATGGCTCTGGCATGGATGGAGTAGACCTTATGGCAGTAAAAAATAGAGGAATAGAAGTCTTTTCTACTCCCTATTTAAATGCACAATCTGTTGCGGAATTAATTGTTGCTTTTGCATTAAATCTTTCTCGTAAGTTGCAAACTGCAACACATCATATTGAAAAAATTGCTGCGCCCGAATTGAAAGGAAAAGAATTAATGGGAAAACAAGTTGGTTTTTTAGGAACGGGCGCAATAGCAAATTGTGCGGCAAAAATTTTTTGCCATGGTTTTGGGTTGAAAGCAATAGGGTATTCACCTTCATATACTGAGAAAAAGGCCAAAAACTGTTTGATTGCTTATGCACCGGATATACAGACTGTTTTGAAATGTTCAGATTATTTATGTATTTGTATGCCGTTAAATGAACAAACAAAGGGATTGATCGGAGAGAGAGAATTAACGCTCATGAAACCGCAAGCTTATTTGATTAATTGTGCTCGCGGAGGGATAGTAGATGAAAAGGCTTTATGGAAAAGTCTGAAGAATGGTGAAATAGCGGGAGCAGCTTGTGATGTTTTTCAATGTGAACCGATTTCATCAGCGCATCCATTACTTTCCTTAGATAATTTTATAGCAACGCCACATATTGGCGGAAATACTGAAGAGGCGTTATATCGTGTAGGAATGGAAGTTGTCAAAGGGATTATCCAACGTTTAAGAGCTCGAACAGAGGAATAAAGTTAAAGAAATCACTTTGTTAATTTTTTAGAGATGAAAAAATAGTGAGATATGAGAAAAAATGATTGACTTTTGTAATGATTTAGGATAAAATACTTTTTGCAGTCAGTTATGGCGGCGTAGCTCAGTTGGCTAGAGCAATCGGTTCATACCCGGTCGGTCATCTGTTCGAGTCAGATCGCCGCTACCATAATAGTTTGCCGAAATTATATCGGCAGTCCTAAAGCCCGTAATAAGCGGGCTTTTTTGGTATTTTAAAAAATATTAAAATGTTTTTATTGCATACAGCAATCATGTTTATCTATCATATTTCT
>CALVMT010000104.1 GCA_944347775.1 uncultured Clostridia bacterium
ATCGGCTGAAAAACTAATTTTAATATGGGACGGGAACACCCACAGAAGTCGGCGTTACTCTCAAGCAGGGTTACAACGGCGACCTTACTGCAAAGCAGGCTGGTTCTGTAGGTGGTCAGATGGTTAATATGATGTGTCCGGAACAACAATGGAAATTCACCCGCAAAAACCGCAATCTTATGGGACATAAAAAAGACATCACATTCTCGATGCAGGCAGGGCTGTAAAGCAGCAGTACATTTCAAAGAACATTCGTGTAAAAGCGAGTGTTCTTTTTATCTCACTAACAATAAGGAGAAGTTTTATATGAGGAAAATTTATATTTATCGAAACGGAAACGAAAATGATGTTCAGAAATTTTTTGAGAAAACCGATGAGAAAACACAAAACAAATTCAAAAGCATTCTTACTTACATATCAAACGAGAAAAATTCACTGTGCGAGCCGTATGTCAAGCATATTTCAATTGGAAGATATAGAGAACTTTATGAAATCCGTATGAAAGTGTCCGGAAATATGGTGAGGGTGCTGTTTGTTAAGCAAGATACAGATATTGTGCTTCTGTATGCATTTTATAAGAAGAGTGGCAAAGATACGGAGAAAGCACTTGAGGTGGCGTTTAGGATACTGAATGGGATGAGAGATAATGGTGAGGTGGTTGAGATAAGGGTGGCGTAGTTTAAACTTTATTTTATTATGATATGACAATAGGGATTCTACTTATGTTTGATTGTAGTATCCCTATAATAGTCTTTGAACTATAAACTTTACTATTTGAAATTGAAAACTATAACTCATCACGAAGTGTTTCTGAAAACTCAAATCCACTTCTATTCTTCATCTTTTTAGACAGTTCTTTCAAGTTCTTTTTAGAAAAAACCACAGATAAATCTTTTGTGAAAGAGTCTGGATTTTTTATTAAAAACTCACCTGTACTGACAAACAACTCTTTCCATTTTGCACTGGAAATCGCTTCACCGATTTTTTTGCAAACCAAATCAACAATTTTACCTAATGCAATTTCATCTATTATACACATATTTTCACCTTCATTTTCTTTGTACGAACTCATACTAACTCCTCATCAAGCAAAAAGTCAACAATACCGATATTAAGGACACCGTTATCGTCGTACCATCTTTTATGGATATCATGTCGGACAATGATTTTGGGAAATGAGTCGCCAGTCAGTGAAAACGGTTTATTCTCGGTTTCTGTTTTCTCTTCGGTTGCCAAAGCATAAGCCGATTGAATATAGGTTTTCTTTCCTCCGTTGTTTGCAACAAAGTCGATTTCTCTTGACACTCGAGCCATTTTTCCGTTGTTATCCTTTTCGTGAGAGAAGACAATACCTATATCTACTGCACATTCACGGATAATAAGTTCATTGTGAACGATGTTTTCCATAATATGAGTCATTTCCAGCTGGCGAAATCCAAGTCTTGCATTACGAAGCCCTACATCCTCGCAATAGTACTTGTTAGGATAATCAAAATAGTTTTTGCCTTTGACATCGTAACGTTTACATTCACTGAAAAGAAAAGCATCGGCAAGGTTGTCCATATAGGATTTTACCGTATTAATTGAAACAGTCTCTTCTCCTGCACGTTTCTGCTTGGAATTAAGAGCATTTGCAACATTATTGGGATTGGTAAGCGAACCAACAGAAGAACACAAAAGGTCAAGTATTGACGAGAGAATATCCTCTCGCTTTATTTTTTTACGTTCAATGATATCTTTAAGATAGGTTTCCTCAAAAAGCGACTCGAGATATTTCATTTTAGCGGCATCGTTTGGTCTTGAAAGCACAAGAGGCATACCACCGTAAAAAGCATAGTTATCAAAAGCCTCACCCTTATCTCCGCCAACTGCCAAGTAGTATTCCGAAAAGCTAAGCGGATGCACTCTTATTTCATCACTTCTGCCTCTGAATTCTGTCAGAATATCGTTGGAGAGCATTTTCGAATTGCTGCCGGTTACATAAATATCAAGATTTGAAAGAGATTTTAGCTCGTTAAGTGCATCATAAAATGTAATCTTTTTACCATCTGCATTATATGGATTCGGAACCTCATCAGACATCTGGATTTCGTCAATGAACAAGTAAAAATGTTCGCTTTTGTTTTCCACTCTTTCACGAACACTTTCCGCAAGCTCCAACGGATTTCTGTATCTTATATTACTTGTCTTATCCAATTCGAAAGATATGATGTTTTCGTTCGGAACACCTTGCTTTATAAGATAATTCTTAAACAAAGGGTTTAGAAGATATGACTTTCCGCATCTGCGTATTCCCGTAATAACTTTTACCTGCCCATCCCACATAAACGAAATAAGTTTGTTCAAATATCTATCTCTTTTAATTTCCATAGCGCCTCCACTGAAAACTTTTATAATTTATTGTATAACTTTTCAATTAGAATTATACTCTAAAAATAAAGATTTGTCAAGAGAATCATATTTTTTATATATTTCAATGCATTAAACGACAAATAATCGATCTAACTCAAATGGTATAATATATTCATTGATTTTTATCCGGGAGGAGTAAGCATTGAATATATACGGATATGTAAGAGTTTCGGCAATAGACCAGAATGAAGCGAGACAGCTCCTTGAGATGGAAGGGCTTGGTATAAAGCCGGAAAACGTTTTTATTGATAAGCAGTCCGGAAAAGACTTTAACAGACCAGAGTATATAAGGCTTATGGGACAGCTTCAAAAAGGCGATTTACTGTATGTAAAAGCCATAGATAGACTGGGCAGAAATTACAAGGAAATTCAGGACCAATGGCGAATTATTACTAAAGAAATGGAGGTTGATGTAGTGGTTATAGATATGCCCTTACTTTATACAAGAGTATATAAGGATTTAATGGGTACATTTATTGCCGATCTTGTTCTTCAAGTACTTTCGTTTGTCGCCCAGAATGAGCGTGAAAACATCAAGAAACGTCAGGAAGAAGGCATAAAAGCTGCTAAGCTTCGAGGAGTTGTGTTCGGACGTCCCGTGAAAGTTCCACCCGATGATTTTGCACATATTGTCGGTAGATGGGAAAGCGGACATATTTCGGCTCAGGATGCTGCACGGCTAAGTGATATGAGTATAGCCACATTTTATAGACGGCTTCGAGAATTTCGAGGAAAGTAAAAATCACTATCAAAAGGTACACATTTTGATAGTGATATTTTTTTGCAAATTTTGGGGTTCAAGGAGCTTAAACCCCTTGAATTTACTTGATTATTATATCAAAAAATTCGATTTTTGTCAATGAAACGAACTAATAATTTACAAAAGCGTAAATTTACAGGTTTTATCAATTAGTGTACCTTTTGGTAAACCTATATGGAGGTGAAGATGTTTAAAAAATTAGCATAACTATCAAATCATTGACAACTCATAACGTGTGATAAAGTTTAGAAATGTGGATATGGTAAAATATATACACAGATTATTCTGTAAAATCAAAACAAAGGAGTTGTCAAACAATGAAAAAAATCACTGA
>CALVMT010000105.1 GCA_944347775.1 uncultured Clostridia bacterium
CCGAACAATGTAAATGCTGCCCAGTAATATGGAGACGCAGTATTAGCATTGTGCAGCAATGCCAGTTGAGCTTCATGCAACGCTCCTCCGCGATCAAGGCGTGCTTTGTTTTTCATTGAATCCGTAATATGTTTGTAGTAAATATTCATCAACTGTGCTGTTGCGGCATCGTCTACTTTCCAAAAACTAGCGATCACACAGCCGGAGGGGGATTTTTTCAAAAGCTGATAGGCCATACCCTCGATTTCGCCTCCTGTACTTCTTTCACTGACAGCAGTCGAACAGGCACTCAAAGCGATGGAATCAACATTTTTTACATTAAATCCCATCATATCAGAGTAATACCATTTTTTGCCGCCAGCAAAGAGGATATAAGATTTCTCTGGTTCATTCGGATCGAGAACCGCATGAGTAGCAAGATGAATAAAATTCACATTTCCATGCAGCGATTCAAATTCCAGCAGAGAGGCTTGATCGCCGACAAAAAGTCTGTTTGAAGCAAACAAAGCAGCGATCTCTTTCCCCTCCTGACGCCCGGCAGGAAGAGAACCGTCAGGATCGGCAAAAATTGCAACATTGGTCTCTGTTGCGTTCCGCCGGGGAGGCGTTTTTGTCAACCGGATCAAATCCAGCCCGGTTACATTGGTGATCTGATATTTTTCAACCAGAAACTTATTGCCATCATACAAAGCCGCAACCGGAAGATATCTGAGGATACCCGAGCTGTTGACGATAAGCTTTTTAGCGTTAAGCTTTGCCAACGTAGGCTCTAGTTCGGCAAACAAAAGCTCGTAGAGTCCCCTTAGCTCTTTTTTTACTTTTATATTTGCCGACGGATTTTGTAGCAGAGCACGTACTTTTAAAAGAGTTTTGGTAAAATCCTGTGAGGAACAGTTTTTTTCTTCAAGAGATATTGTTGTTACAAATGAGCGTCCACTACTGGCAATGATATATGCCATGATCTTTTCGCCTACGGGAAGAAATTGAACGCAGACGACGTCGTCCGGCAATACGGCACTTAGTTGCCCCAGAGAATCCGGATGGATCACAAAATTATCAGCAAGGATCTCCTGTAATTTCTTCTGATCTACCGGAGAAAGTCTTTTTTTTGCCTTATCAAAATATTGTTCAATTTCCCGTTTCAAAGCCGTTGCCTTGGCAAGAAGTATTTTATCCTGCTTATCAAGCGGCTTGATATTTTCCTGTTCAATGATCTGCGAAGCGTTTTCGTATTTCTCAACAAGCGTCAAAAGGGAGAGAAACTCTTTATTTTTGGAGGTCGCCGCAACTGAAACATTTTCAATGGTGCGTGTTTTCTGTTTTTCAAAGATTTTATTCCAATAGTCGAGCTTTTGAACATCCCCTATTTCTGCAAGAAGACTAAAAAGCATCACTTTCATTTCCGTATCACGCTGTGATAAGAGAGTTTCCTCCTCTACCGCATTAGCAAACATCTGCTGATACTTGAAATAAAGCTCTATGTCTTCAATGATTATATCGGCAGGCATATTATTGTCATTATTAACCTGGGCAAAAATTTTCAAAGCCTCTACAATAACGGCAGGATTATCGGTCGTTTCAAGACAGTTTTTACGGAGTGCATTAAGTTCGAAAATTTTCTCTTTTCTGCTTAAATTTTTATTGTTTAAAATTATAAATTGTTGAGTATGGTATGCTCGTGCCAGATCATTTTTCAAATTATGTTTTATCATAAGTGGTATAATTTCTTTATGAATCTGTTTTGCCTCTTGGCTTTCGGAAACGAGAGCAAGTGTGTGAGCAAGATTTTGGGAAGTCCTTATATAGTTAAAAGTATCATTCTTCACTCTATATATATCTACGGCCTTCCGAAAACATTCTATTGATTTGGGGAGATATCCCAAACCTCCATATGCTTGTCCTAAAGCATTGAGAATATTCGGATCATCAGGGATGAGGGAACTAAGGGGCTCTAAAATAGATAACCCTTTTGAATACTGTGACAAAGAAATATACGTGGCTCCCATATTTCCATAAAGAACAATTCCTGTCACGCTTGTATCAAAATTATCAGAACGTTTTTCCAGTAATGTTTCGATTTCGGTTACAGTCAATTTTAAATTCGATAGATCTTCTCGAACAAGAAAAATTCTTAAAAATAATGATTTTACCCAGATTTGTGCATCTATATCAGTATATTGCACATTCATTAGTTCGTATGATACAGGTTTGATGTCCTTTAAAAGTTTTAGTGCGTTATCAAAAGCATCCTCATTATTTTTTTCTACAAGAGTTTCGGCTGTTGCAATAGAGATCAAAAAGTCGCTAGATTCATCAAAAGAAAAACGTTTAGCTTGCACATCTGCTTCCATCATTGCCAGATTATAGGCAATATCAAACCGCTGTGACGGAGATATTTCATTTATACCTTCTGCTGTTAGTTTGGAAGCAACATCTATGTATTTTTCCTTACCATATTGTGTTATCATTTCGTTGCATAAAAATATTTTTAACCAATGTCCAAGAGCAACTCCTTTATCAATATTATTCGATAAGGTTGCAAGTTGCTCAAAAATATCTTTTTCATTGCATATTATTGCAGCTAATGCCAACTCTGCATACCAATGGGCTTTTTGCTTATCAAATTCTTTACTTGCAATAATTCGTGTAAGCATTTTATTGATATAGTTGGCAAAATCCTTAGCCTCACCCATTTGATATAAATTGGCATAAACTTTCGCTGTTGAAGCGATCGGAGCATTGGTATCTTCTGAAAACTTGATACATTGTTCATACAAAGCCTTGGCATCTGCATGATTTTCTAAATAATCCTCTTTTTGGGCGGCAATAAATAAAGAGTGAGCCTTTAAGTCAGGAGAAGAACATTGTGTCAAAGCTGAATACAGTTCATCTAAGTACTTTCTTTCCAAACGCAGGTTTGTCCCCAAAAAATTCTCTTCGATTAAAGCAGTAAGCAATATAATTTTTTTGTCACCACTCGCTGATGCGACAAATTCATCCATCATTTCAAATAGCTTGGGTTGAAACTCTGCATTTACTTTCGTCAAACTTTTCAAATTAGAAATATATTGAGATGCAAGAAATGCAATATCATTACTAATAAATGAAAGTGCTGTAAAAATTAATTCGCAAGTCTTTTCTATATTATTGTCAATATATAAAAATGAATACTCGGAGTAAAGTTGTGAAAGTTCAAAATTGGATCCATTGCATTCCTTGTATGAATTTATCGCGTCTTCATATAGAGGAATTATATTTTGTAATTCATCTATCGATTTTGTAGAAAGTAATTTAGAAATTGCTACCAGTAACTTATAGTAAGCGATCTCCTCTTTGTTATTAGCTATTCCTTTCAGATCTATTTCTTGCAATAATTCGATAGCCTCTTCGGTTTTGCATAAGTGCAACAATCCCCTGATATAGCGCATTTTTAATGGTGTAAGAAGATTATTGTCGATTTTTTTCTCAAACAGGCTTTTATAAAAAGAAATATATTCATCTGCATCTTCGTTTCCTTCCAAAACAGCAATATAGTATTTTTCTGTATCATTCCTAAAAACAACTGAATATTTATCTGCTTTTGCTATTGCTTGTTGCAAATTATGAATTTTAGTAAATGCTCCCTGAACAGTTGTTTCGGTTGCAAATATATGACTAACAAAGCATAAGTTGGCAATAAAACCTAAACTTAAAATGAGAAAAAAATGCCTCATAATATTATTTTCCTATTCGAATTTTAGTTTCAAAGCAGACTTAGTACAACATACGTTAAACGTATCAGAAGACAGATATTTTAGATTATTTTCCAACTTTTTGTAGTAGGCTAAAGCTTTACTAATATCGGTATTTATAAACTTGCAATTACACATGCAGAATTGAGAAGAATCAATATTAAAAAACAGTGAATTTTCTTT
>CALVMT010000106.1 GCA_944347775.1 uncultured Clostridia bacterium
ATACTGAATATGAATGTTTGTCTTTACGATCCAGGATTATACAGCCAGTCCATGAACTTCTTTTGAAATATTTAATTTCAACAGTTTCAGACTCAACAGTATTTCTTATATTAGTAACAATATAATCGCCTCGCAGAAATGCGATGGCATTATTCACAGCATTGTCACTATTGGCAAGATAAGTACGGATATCTTCACCAACACCTTTTTCAATAGCTTTTCCTATTTTGACCATGATTGTCTTAGTATTGTCTGAGATTGTCTTGTTAAGCATATTAACCTCCTTGACAGATTCTTTTAATATAGTTTTACATAAATCATATAATTTGTCAAGTACAATTCCAATCTTTTATTTTTTTGTAAATTCAAAAATGAATCTATACTCTATAATCAAAACCTGTTTCTACAATTATCCGTAGCATTTTTCGACTCTTTTTGCTATAATTATTTGGGGTAATTTTAGATTTCAACCAATTCTTATGATAAAAGATCCCGATAAAAAGGAGTGTGATAATATGCCTGCGCATCCTATAGCAAGCAAATATAATGAAATGAAAAATCTATTTGGAATAAATCCATTAAGTGCAGAAATAACTGAGAAATTTAAAGAGATTAATGATTTATGCCAAATTGAAATAAATGGCTTAACACAAATTCCTCTTACCAGTCGCTCTACTGCTACCGGTAAAAATTACGTTGTCTTCTCCAATACAGCAAACAAATATTCTCGGCCTGTTAATATAGATCTTTATAACGCCGGATGTGCAACAAATATTTCTGGCATAAAGATCATTGATGAATTTTGGTCAAATGTTCAATCACATACTATTTCGACCCAAGATGCACATACCATCACAGCTGTCCTATATGCTATTTGTATGAATTACTGTTGCTGTGCCGATCTTATTCATGGCGTGAAAAACAATTCTGGTGACTATTTTGAAAAACTGGTCGGACATTTATATTCTATGCATTTAAATGTTGCGCCAACAAATCAAATGAACGCTGTTGAACTTGACGGAGAATCCATTTCCTTACCTACTGATTTCATTTTTGATCTTGGAGCAGGAAAACCCAAATTCCATGTTCCGGCAAAAACCTCTACACGTGAGAGGGTTGTCGAAGTTTGGGCTCAGCAACGAGTATTAGATGGTGCTTTTGGTGTAGGGCGCTTTTTATGTTTGCTTACCTGCATTGGCGAAACCAATTTTTATAGCAATGATATGTCTGTAGCTATAACGTGCGTACCAAACCAATGGATTAATTATCAACTTTTTATATCCCAAATTAAACGTGCCTACTACTTGGATGTTCCTGAGAAATATAATGAACTCAACTACCGTTTCCCCAAAATATATGTTAAAGAATTTGGAGAATTTTTCCACGAATCTGCTAATTTGATAGAGTAATAGCAATAAAGCTGGCGGACCTCACCGCCAGCTCTTTCGTCCCGTCCTATTACTTCTTAAGAATATTTGATATTTTTTTACCCCAAGCATACGCCAACAACGGTGGCACCGCATCTCCTATTTGTTCATATTTATCCTGTTGGATTCTATCATCATGTGCAACTAAATACGGACCTCCAACAAAATCATATGAATCCGGAAAGCTTTGCAACCTTGCACATTCTCTAACCGTTAATGCTCTGTTTTGTTCAGGATGGACAAACTCATCCAAACAATGACTGGTTACAGTTGGCGATGCTTCATCCCAACGCAAACGATAATTTCTTTTTACATAAATTGTTTTTGGAATAACTTTTCTTTCCTGATACGCTTTTAATTCATCTGGCGATAATCGTGCAAACAGCCCTTTCAGTCCTTCCCCCTGACGTAAAATTCCAAACCGTTCAATAATATGCTTTCTATGGTTCATCGGAAGATGGTTTAATAATTTCTTTTCTTTGGTCGTTCTTCGCCAAAATTTATCATTTTTCATAAGTAAAGAATATTCCGATTCTTTGCCGTTATAAATTGGATTCTCTGTCCAGGTATTAGCAACTACTTCAGGAATATCAATAAACGCTTCCCTAACTGTAACCTCCTTATCGCATGTTTCTTCTGGCGCTTCGATCTGATACTTTTCATCTTTTGCTGCAAGAATAAAAAACCTACGTCTCCGCTGAGGAACCCCATATTTACTGGCATCCAAAACAAATTCTTTATAATTGATATATCCAGCCTCTTCTAACTCTCGTTTTAACACATCAATAATCAATTCTTTTGATTCTTTTGCGACTCTTTTTGTCGTAATCATCGGAACATTTTCAAATAAAATCATCTTGGCATTGCATATTTGTGCAATACGGATTCCTTCTCTAAATAAAAACTGCCTATCATCATATGCCGCACGGGATGAATTCCCTGCGGTCGAAAAAGTTTCACAGGGCATGCCAGAAGTCACTAAATCGATACCCTCCTCAGGTACATAAGGAAGAATTTGTTCCGCTGTCACATCCCTTATATCAGAATGAATAACATGTACTTCTGGATGGTTATAAGAATAAGTTTCCACACAACTCTTTATAAACTCAATAGCTACCTTGGTTTCAAATCCAGCTGCATGAAGCCCAGTACATATTCCTCCCGGTCCACTAAAACAATCAATGTGTGTCAATGCCATTTTTAGTCTCCTTCCAAGCTTCTTCTAAATTTTTATAATCGACCTTAAGTCTCTTACAATACGCAATAAGCCTTTTCATCGTTTGATAATTAGGAATAGCTTTAGACTTTTCCCATCTATTGACAGTGGAAAAAGAAACACCTAATTCATCTGCAAATTCCTGTTGGCTCAAAAAACATTCCTGCCTTATTTCTTTTATCACAATTGAGAACTCCATTGTCATCCTCCTCGCATTAGCATAGCGTTATTATAGCGTTTATAAGTCATTTTTGCAAGTTATTTCGAACATAAAGTTGATATTTATCATGCCCCTTAATCCTTCTCACCGCCTGCCGCAGCGTATCCGCCCTGCCATGCTGATGATACGGATGTGATGCCTTATGTTTATGAAAGATAATACAGCTGCCTTTCCCCGGATACTCCGGGTTGTGGATGTACCAGTAATGCCCCG
>CALVMT010000107.1 GCA_944347775.1 uncultured Clostridia bacterium
TTCTGTCCGTTTATCCTCTGGCATGGAGAAAATCTTATCCGTCTTGCCGTACTCCACAACTTCACCCAGCAGGAAAAACGCCGTCTTATCCGAAATACGCACCGCCTGCTGCATATTGTGCGTAACCATAACAATGGTATACTTTTCTTTTAATTCTAATGCAAGTTCCTCAATTTTGGAAGTGGAAATCGGATCAAGTGCAGAAGTTGGCTCATCCATCAACAACACTTCCGGTTCTACTGCCAATGCCCGTGCGATACACAGCCTTTGCTGCTGACCGCCGGAAAGGCCAAGCGCGTTCTTTTTTAAGCGGTCCTTTGCTTCATCCCAGATTGCTGCGCCCCGAAGAGATTTTTCTACGATTTCATCTAGTTTTGCTTTATTATGGATCCCGTGTGTGCGTGGACCGAAAGCAATATTATCGTAAATGCTCATCGCAAACGGATTTGGCTTTTGAAAAACCATCCCCACTCTTTTTCTGAGCAAATTGACGTCTGTATTTTTTGCATAAATATCTTCTCCGTCCAAAAAAATATTCCCGGTAATACGACACCCTTCAATGAGATCATTCATTCGGTTAAGGGATTTAAGCAGTGTTGACTTGCCGCAACCGGATGGTCCGATAAAAGCAGTAATCTCCTTTTGTTCGATTTGCAGATTAATATGCTTAAGTGCTTGAAAAGAACCGTAATAAAGGTCTAAATTATTGATTTCAAACTTCTTCATGTTTTTCTCCTTTTATTTAACCGATACTCTTATTGCTGATTTTTCTGGCCAAAAAAGCAGAAAGCGTATTAATCCCGACAACAATAACAAGTAAGACAACAGCCGTCGCATAAGTCTGGTTGATATATAGCCCTTCAGAGGATAGCACATACATATGCACCGAAAGTGTCCGTGCAGAATCAAGCAGGCTCGCCGGTACTTCAGCTACGGTACCCGCCGTATAGATTAGCGCAGCAGACTCACCGACAATACGCCCAATAGCCAAAATGACACCGGCTAAAATCCCCGGGACTGCCGATGGAAGTACAATTTTAAATACTGTACGCAACCGACCGGCACCAAGCCCAAAACTGCCTTCGCGGAAAGAATCGGGGACACTTTTTAATGCCTCTTCGGTTGTCCGCATAATGGTTGGCAAAACCATGATAGCCAATGTGCATGCGCCAGAAAGCAAACTTAATTTCCAATTAACCCAATTGACAAAAAACAACATGCCAAACAACCCGTATACGATTGAAGGAATGCCGGTAAGTGTCTCGGCGGTTAAGCGGATCAGGCCTACCAGTTTATTCCCTTTTCCGGTATATTCGACCAGGTAAATGGCTGCCCCAACGCCGAGCGGCAGGCTGATCAGCACTGAAATCAACACCATAAGCAGTGTATTAATCAGGGCAGGCATCAAGGAGACGTTTGTGGAGTTATATTCCCATGCGAATAAATCCCAATTCAGATGCGGAATTCCCTTAATCAGGATATACCCTACCAGAAAGACAAGAACACCACCCGTCAGCAAAGCCGCAGCACGCACCAAATTTCGAAGAATCGCTGCGCATGTACGCTGGATGCGCGGCATCGTGCGTACCCGATTTTTTTCTTTTATGCTGTGTTCTTCTTGCCGTCTTGTTATCATACTTTTTCCGACCTCCTTTTGAGCGCGCTAAACGAAAGATTGATAATTAAAATAAAGACAAACAGCACAAGCGCCGTTGCAATCAATACTTCCCGGTGTAAATCCGTAGCATAGCCCATTTCCAGAACAATATTTGTCGTCAGCGTCCGGATTCCTTCAAAAATATTACCCGTAATGCGCGGCTGATTCCCTGCGACCATCATTACCGCCATTGTTTCTCCGATTGCGCGCCCGATACCGAGCACAACCGCCGCCATTACGCCGGAACGCGCTGCGGGAAACATGATTTTAAACACACTGCGCTCATGCGTCGCGCCCAATGCCAACGCGCCTTCATAATAGTGCTGTGGAACGGCATCAAGCGCCGATTTCGAAACAGTAATAATCGTAGGCAAAATCATTATGCCAAGCAGAATTGACGCGGTTAAAATACTACTTCCTAGCACGGGAACAATCACCACCAATCCAAAAAAGCCATAGACGACCGAAGGAATGCCGGCAAGCAGTTCAACCGCCGGATTTAACAGCCGCGCTACCGGGCGAGACGCAAACCGGGATAAATAGATGGCGGTTAATATGCCGATTGGTACGCCAAATAAAATTGCCCCGGCAGTAATATAAAGGCTGCCGACGATCATGGGCAATATACCGTAAATATCGTTTCCGGGCCGCCATACTTCACCCGTTAAAAATTTAAATAATCCTACTTCGCCGATTGCAGGAATTCCGTTGGCAAATAGGAACAGGCAAATCAAAACAACTGCCAAAATACTTACGCATGCAGCAATTAAAAACAATATTTTGGCAAGCCCTTCTTTCAATTTGGCAAAATTCTTTTTTTTCATCATATGGTTACTACCTCTTGAGATTCATTTTAACAAAACGACCGTTTTTTTTCGCCTTGTCATGATCATCTCTTCTGTTTTTCTTTCATATTTAGAATATCGCCCATTTTTCATGGAAAAATACAGATTATATCAAATGTATGTAAAATTAATTTACATAAGGTTAACCTTTTCTTTTGCCTTATTTTTTAAACGTGATCCTTTGTTTTAATTTGATTAAAATCGGGCATCCTGATAAAATAGTAAACATCAATAAGAATCCAAAGGATATGACATCGATGATAAAAAAGAAAAAAACCGTCGCCGTATTCATTTTGTTCCTCTGCTTGCTTTGCTATACTATTTTTTCTCTACTTGTTTTACCCTCTGCCCCCGTACCTGAGGATTTTTCAAATGAAGAACAGTATTTGCAAGCGGTAAAAGATCATGATGCGCAAAAACAGCATACGCATGCGCTACTGACCATTGGCGTCCTGCTCACGGGGGCAATCGGATTTGCCCTGGAGGCTGCTCCTGTCGCCGTTATTGCTACAGCGATGCCGATTTATTTTGGCCTTACCGGCATACTGAGTTTTGAAGATGCATTTTCCGGGTTTGCCAATTCTACCGTTATCCTATTTGGCAGCATGTTTATTTTGGGAGCGGCGATGTTTCAAACAGGCCTGGCTCAGCGGATCGGCCTGTTTGTTGTCAAGCTGTTTGCCGGTTCAGAAAATGGCCTTTGCCTTGGCGTTATGCTGTTAAGCGCAGTCATGTCGGCTTTTTTATCCAACACCGGAACTGTCGCCGTGCTTTTGCCGGTTTGCATCGGTATTGCCGATACACAAGGGTGGAGCCGCGCGAAACTGCTCATGCCCATGGCCATTCTTTCCTCAGCAGGCGGAATGTGCACGATGATCGGGACTCCTCCCAACCTAACGGTCAATGCCGTCCTTACCGCTTACGGCGGTGAGGCAATGGGCTTTTTTGAATTTGCCTGGTTTGGCCTTCCCGCCACTCTGCTAGCCATTCTCTATTTTCTGTTTTTTGGCAAAAAGCTGATTCCCAACCGCGTGCAGATAAAAAATACTTCCGTACAGAGCGAACACCCTGTATACAACAGCAAAAAACACTGGATTTCAGGCGGCATTCTGCTTATTGTGATTATCATGATGGCGCTGGATATTGTCGACCTTGCCCTGATTGCCGCAGCAGGCGCACTGGTATGTGTTCTAACTGGCTGCATTAAAGAAAAGCAGGCTTATCAAAGCATTGACTGGTCGACGATTTTTCTGTTTGCCGGAGCGCTTTCTCTTGCAAATGCGATGGCGTCTACGGGGGCCGGTTCCATTCTTGCCGACCTATGCATCAATGCAATGGGGGGAAACCCGAGTCCTTACGTTTTATTCAGCGTTTTATTCCTTGTTTGTGGTATTTTAACACAATTTATGTCGAACACCGCTTCGGCCGCACTTCTCTGCCCTATCGGACTCGAGATCGCAAATACGCTTGGTATTTCTGCACTGACTGTTGTTCTGGCGCTTGGATTTTCTGCCTCGGCAGCTTATTTTACTCCGGTTGCCACTCCGCCAAACACCCTGATTTCCGGGCCGGCTAATCTGAAATTTATGGACTATGTTAAAGTTGGCGGTCCTCTTTTTCTGCTTACCTATCTACTTGCGCTGTTGCTCATTCCTCTGCGCTGGCCTTTTTTTTAAATAAGATAAAAAACGCCACCCTTTTGGGGCGACGTTTTTCTTTTACCTAAAATTTCATGCGGTTTTTACGGGAGTTTGTTTTTGATGCAGTTTAGTATAACGAAGCCACTTGGAAAAACCATAACAGGTGTTAACAATCATGGCTGCAACAGTGACAAGCATGATATAACTGCCCGAATTAAAATATAAAAACGCATAGAGAATAAGGGTAATCATCCATGCATACCATTGCTCGCTATAGCGCAAAAGCAAAAGTATGCCGTTAGCCATGCCGCAAGCTGCCGCAAATGCATCCAAATACGAATCGGCAGCGCCGGGAATCATACTGATCAAATACCCTCCAGCCAGACTGAACGCAACAATAGCCAAAATAATCAGGATATCCTGCTTCCAACTCAGGCGCTTAACAATCGTCTCTTCTTCTTTTACCGCATCGGGATATTTTTTCCATTTGATAAAGCTGATGATATCGATAGGCACCCAAAAGCAAATTGTCACAATCGCGATAGAATACCATCCAAGCGCAATACATAAAATCAGTTCGGGAATTTCAATAAAAAATAAATCGACCATAAAATTCAGCTTACTCTGTTTGGAGATTAACAACTCGCAGACGGGGTTAGCCAGTACAGCAATAACCGAACAGACGACAACAAGCGGATTAGACATATCCTCAAGCATCATTTCCGGCAAAAAAATTACAAATAGTACCGTAATGAGAAACACAATAATCAAATACCAGAGCTGATAAGGCGTAAACGATTTTAAAAAATTCTTTGTTTTAGTGTTCATCTTTTTTTCCTTCTTTAGGTAAAATATAGTTTTCCAGTCTTGGAAAAGCCCGTAATGCATTATCAAAATAGACAGCTGAAAATTCCGATGGCGAAAAGATCTGCGCGATTGTCCGATCGTATTCCGTAAGCTGTGCCAAATTGATTGTCGGGCAAAAATCCGTCCCGTAGAGGATCTTTGGAAGAACTTTTTCTCTCGGCTGAGAGCGGATTGCGCGGTCGAATATTTCTATTGCCGCCCCGATATCCGAGGCTTCCTTTGTCCCTGTTTCGTAAGCGCCGGAAAAATCGGTATAAATATTCCCGTGCTGTGCGACAATCTCGATACACTCTTCAAAACGTGGATCATCCATATGCGCTGCGATAAAATTGACCCCAGGAAAATCCTCAGCCGCCTGCGCAATATATTTTGCCGACGAGCCTTCAATATCCCGGTCGGAAGGCAATACAAGCGAGCAGAGCCCCGTATGAAACGTAACCGACAGGCGATGCTCTGCGGCAAACGCGTAGACCGGATACAGCGTTTTATCGCTTGCCTTTCCGGTTTGGTAGCTCAAATAAATTTTCAGCCCTACGATTTTGCCGCCGCCAAGCATAGAGGAAATTTGCTCAAGTTGCGGCATAATTGGGTTTTTAAGGTCTATACAAGGGCACAAAAAAAGCCGATCATCGCCGGCTACTGTCTCCAAACATTGCGGATTAGCAAATAAACTCTGCGGAAACTGCATGACCAGTGCATAAGCATCCGTCTGCGCAAAATACGCATCTCTGATTGACGGGTTGACAATATGAGTATGGCAATCAATTTTTCTTCCTCCGGGTTTGAATCTTTTTTCCATTTGATTTGCTGCACCTCCTATCTATTTTCACAACATACATTTTCTGACAAACATTGCCAACATTTTATCATATCCGTTCTGGTTTGTGAAGCAGGGGGAAAAAGCTTTTTATGCCGTTTTTCTGTTTTTTACATACAAAAAAACCGCCATATCTGATGATATGACGGTGATAACCCCCTTATATTTAAATCTTACTTTTCAATTTCGCTCCATGTTGTCACTTCACCCATGAAGATATTTTTGATCTGTTCGCTTTGCAAATCATCTATGGGGTTATTGTTGTTGACGATTACGGCAATACCGTCCATCGCAATTGTTGTCGAGGTAAGCCCTTTTTCGAGCTCGCTTTCTTTTAATTCTCTGGAAGCCATACCGATGTCACAGCTGCCGTCGATTGCAAAGTTCATTCCGGTCGAAGAATCGCTCTGTTGAATTTCAATTGTTGCATTGCTGTTGATGGACAGATATGCTTCTTTAAGTTTTTCCATTACCGGTGTAACGGAGGAAGATCCTGCGACAACAATTTTTCCCTCAGGCTTATTGCCGCTATAGGCCTGCGCATCATCTACAACAGTCACATATCCGTTTTCTTCAATAACAGCCTGCCCTTCTTTACTCATGATAAAACTAATAAAATCCTGCGCAACTTCGCTCAATCCTTCTTTTGTTGCAATATTAAACGGACGGGAAACTTGATAAGTGCCGGATTTTACATTTTCGATGCTTGCTTCAACACCGTCAACGCTCAGCGCTTTAACCGTGTCATTTAATGAACCAAGAGAGATATAACCGATTGCATATTCATTGCCGGCAACGCTCGTGATCATGACAGAAGTGCTGTTTGTAATATTCGCTTCCACTGTTGTCATATCTATGGTATTACCCTGTTCATCTTCCTGTTCTATGCCAAGCAATTCAACAAATGCACTTCTTGTCCCCGAACCATCTTCACGAGAAATGACTTTAATTTTCTTTGTCGAATCAAAGGTATTTTCAACACCTGAAGAATTGGAATTGACAGCTGAAGAGCCGCCATTCTCTTCTTCATTTTTGCAGCCTGCCATAACAATCATCAACATGAATGCCATGACCAATGTAAGAATCTTTTTCATTTTTTTACCTCACTGAAATTTTTATTCTACTTTTTTCTTTCGGATATAGCATAGCCTGCGCATATCATAAACAAATACAAAAATTGTCAAATTTTTGTAAAACAAATGCGGCATCTTTATCATTAAAATGCCCTTTTTTTCACATTTCATTCCCGTTAACTACAAAACTGAAAGGATCTTTTCCGCCTTTACATAAAAAGCCATGCATATGCATGACTTTTTTATGTATATTTGATTTTACTGCAATTCTGCCCAGTACACTGTATCTCCCGAAAAAACAGCGCAGAGTTGCTCTTCTGTCAGCTCTTCAATCGGATTATCGGCATTGACAATCACAACATAGTCAATTTGCGCAGTCAAAGTGTATTTCAGCTGTTCATTTTGCCCTGCCGGTCCATAGAACACGGCAATTTCACATTGACCTTCAGCCACTTCCTGCTCAGCCTGAGGTGAAGTGATAAGTCGGATATCTGCCTGTTTATTATAGGCGTAATAGGCGTCGCGCAGCTTTTCCGCCATCAAAAGCAATTCTTCGGATACGGCAACACAGATCTCCCCCGGCGGTTTGTAACAAGCGCCGCAAATCGGCAATGCCTTTTCCACCAGACCCGTATACCCCAGCGCTTCCGCTTGCTGCTGGCCGATCGCGCTAATGATAAACCCATAAAAATTTGCTTGCAGGCTTCCGTTATCTACTTGTGCCGGGCGAGCCGACCAAATCTGGCATCTCTTTATCCTTTGCGAATCTTTTTCTGCACTAATGGTCAACTGCCTGATCTTTTCCGGCACAACGCAATCTGTCGGTATAAAGCCAATAGCGCAAGGATCTTCTTGAACCGCTTCCAGCATTTCTTCCACAGACTCAACTTCTTTTGTGCTTTCCCCATAAGAAAAACCATAAGCATCGTCAAACCATTGAAGCCCGCTATTTTCATTTTTATAAGTGTATACCGCAATTTTGCGGTCGCCGCGCCAGCTCTGTGCGCAACTCGAAAGCAACAGCACAATTAGGCCGACGGCAATATATATTTTTTTCATATTGCCCGCTCCTCATCAAAAAAGGCGGATGCCCTCGCGTCAACACAGCAAACCGCCAAATCACTCTTTTTAAAGAAGGTCTTCAATCATTTCTTTAAGCTCATGATCATTTTCCGGAAGGTCTTTAAGAATTTCATTGATATCAAGGCCCTCATAAGTGTCATCCAAACCGTATTCCCTGCGCACCTCTTCGGGCAATTCTTTCCAGACTTTATTAGAATCCATTCCAGAAATTTTACTCAGCACTTCAATGACATCACGTTCGACCGCATGATGATACTTATCTTTAAAACGCTTTATCGAAGCGACTTCCGAAATGAGCTTTTCTTTTTGTGCACGGTACTCATTTTCCATATCCGACTGCCGATCGTACATCGACTTGACAAAATCCTCGCCCTCTTTTTTGGCTGCTTCTCGTATTTCATCGGCCTGCGCCTTTGCTTGCTCCAGCATTTCGGCACAATTTTTTTCAGCCGTAATCATGGCAGCCGCCATAGAAGCCGATTGGCTCTCATAACGCGCATTTTCCTCCTTCAGCGCATTGATTTGCTGCTCCAATGTATTTACCTGCTCCAAAACAGAAGCAATAAATTCATCAACCTGGCGGGCGTCGTATCTGCCGCGTTTACAATCAAACTGGATACTCGAAATATAATCCTTTAATTGCTGCATACAAAAGGCTCCTTTCGTCATGAGAAAAGTTCTTACAGTTCACCGTTATCATCGTCGTCCAGCTCATTGGTGGATATTTCAATATTAGAGGGAGCTACGACAAAAATGTTTCTCGCTGCACGGCGAATATCTCCGTTAAGCGCATAAACCGCGCCGCTGATAAAATCCAAAATCCGCTGCGCAACAGCCGGATTAATCTCATCAAGGTTGACCACAATAGGCTTTCTTTCTCTCAGGCTATCAATTACGCTTTCGGTTTCATCATAAGACGACGGTTTGAAAATCACCATTTTCATATCCCTCTCGCCCACAGCCATGCCTGTAGACGGGCGCGTATATTCCGGCATGGAAATCACCTTGCTCCTGCCTTCCTGCGCGCGTCTGGAAGAAATGCTCGGTTCCTCATAGTGTGCCGTCTCTTCCGTTTCCCGCGCATAATCATCTTCATCTACATCGCCATAAGCGGTATCATATTCGTCATATGTTCCGTCATCATCGTACTGGTCCTGTATTTCTTCGTAATATTCCTGTTTATTTTTTTTGCCAAAATTTTTTTTAAAAAAACCCATGATTCTCTCCTTCAACCGTTAACGCCTCCCAAAAATAGAAGAGCCTATTCTGACCATATTCGCCCCTTCTTCTATGGCCACCTCAAAATCGCCGGACATTCCCATAGAAAGCCATTGCCGGCTTACCTGAGCATTTTCCTGCAATCCATCAAACAATTGCTTCATCCTCGCGAAATAAGGGCGCGCCTTTTCCGGCTCGTCCACAATCGGGGCTATCGCCATTAGCCCGCGTATACGAAGGCAATCCATCGCGGAAATTGACTGTAAAAATTCCGGCAATTGCTCGGCTTCAATACCGGCTTTGGTTTCTTCTCTGCCAATATTGATTTGGATCAGGCAGTCTGTTTTCACCTTTTTTTTCAGAGAAAGGCGTTGAATTTCTCCGGCAACCTCAAGCGAACAAAGCGAATGAATTAACGCTGTTTTCCCAATTATATACTTAACTTTATTTTTTTGCAATCTGCCAATCATATGCCAGCGTATATTTTTTTGCAATTCCGGCATTTTTTCCATCATTTCCTGCACCCTGTTTTCGCCAAGGTCGGTTATTCCAGCTGATAACGCCCTGTCGATACGATCGGTATCTACCGTTTTGCTGACAGCAACAAGGCAAATTTCCTGCGGATCACGGCCGACTCTTTTTGCGCTCTGCACAATTCGCGCCCGTACGTTTTGCACATTTTCTTCTATAGACATCTCAGCACCTTCTTTCAGGAATAAATTTCACTGCCGACATCAAGCGTGCTTCCGGCATCCACAGGGAGAATAATCGCCGTCTTATCCTGGCTGATCAGCACCTGCACCGGTTCAAAAGTCTTTTGACCGTCTTTAAGATAATAAACGCCGGTTTGCCCGTCTACCTGTTTCAGCGCCGAAACCGGAACGCTGATCCCCACATAACGCGCCGACACTTCCATACTAACCCGGCGCGCGCGCAGCAGCTTATCCACATCTTCATTAAATTTAAAGAAATACAGTTCCTTGCCCGACTCACTTATATGATCGCATACCGAAGCAGTATACGTATAATCAGAGCCAAAAGAAAAAGTAACGGTAAAAGCCGTATCCTGTTCAAATTCGGCAACCGGCTTATCCGCAATCATGACAACATACCACTCGTTGCGATTGACCAGGCGATAAAGCGGTTTGCTCTGTGCAGACGAGCCGGTGTCATAAGTAAAAGTTCCGTTTAAAATATTATCAATGTTTTTGACGGTAAGAAGCGGCATATTTTCAGGCGTGAGCAGCGTTTCTGTTCCATCAAAATAAAAGCTGACAATGCCGTCTGACTCGGCAACAAGCGTCCGCTTATAGTTTTGAATTTTAGTCATGAGCGTCTGCTCCTGTGCGTAGAACTCGGCAAGTTGCTCATCTTCTTTTGCTGCATTGCGCAAAATATCCGCACGCTCATCCATCAGCTGGCTGACTTCTCTTTCCAGCAGGCTCAAATCGCCGTTCTGTTCGCCCGTAATTACGCTGCGAATCTGTTCGGTTTTGTTCGCAATCTGCTCGTTTAGTGCAACCATATCTTCGTCGATAATCCCGCTCTGCG
>CALVMT010000108.1 GCA_944347775.1 uncultured Clostridia bacterium
ATTCCTCCCAGGATACATCGTCCCTCCACGGCATCCCGGGAAGTGCCGGGCACGTCGGTCACGATGGCGCGCGCATAGCCAAGTAGGGCATTGAGCAGGGAGGACTAGCCGGCATTGGGTCTGCCGATTAGTACGCAGGGTACGCCGTTGAACACATAGCGGCCCCGCTCATAGGTGGATAATAGAGATTCCAATTCTGCTTTGGCACGGTCCAGTGCGATACGAATGGTATCCGCACGAAACGGGTCGATGTCCTCATCCGGATAGTCCAAGACGGCATGAAAATGGGCCAGCAGATCGGTGAGACCGGTATAAATTTCTCCAATCCGGCGGGAGAGACTTCCGGAGAGCTGATTGGCGGCCTGATGGACCGCGGCTGGGGTTTCGGCGTCAATTAAGTCGGCAACCGCCTCTGCCTGTGTTAAATCCAGCCGGCCGTTGAGAAAGGCGCGGCGGGTAAATTCTCCGGCCTCTGCCTGCCGGACATGCTGCGCAAACAATGCCTCAAGCCCCAGCGTCAGCACCATAGGGGAACCGTGACATTGAAGTTCGGCGGTATCTTCTCCGGTATAGCTATGCGGCCCAGAGGAAACGGTGGCCAGCGCCTGATCAATGGGGGAGCCGTCTGGGCCCAGAAGGGTGCCGTACACGAGTTTGTGCACGCCGCAGCATTCCAAAGGCCGCCCACAGGCTGGACGGAACACTGCTGAGGCGGCCGCAATCGCTCTGGGACCACTGAGTCTCAGGATACCGATAGCGCCGGGGAAGGGCGGTGTGGCAATGGCCGCAATGGTGTCGAACATGGTATCACCTCTCTGCTAGTATACCAGTTTTCTCTGCATCGGAAAACCAAAAAACTTTGTTGCTTTCCACGGGAGGTTTCCTATTGACAAATATTATGTCAATTATTTTTTGCATATTAGGCAATTTCAGGGTGGTGGAAAACTGTGTGGACAATGTGGAAAAAGTCTCATATAGCAGTATTTTTCCTATCAAAACTAAAGGCCCTATATTGTATATTTGAGTGTATATCTTATGTCAAAACGGGTTTTATGGTCCCTATGCAGCCGTAAGTTCCAAGAGAGAACGGTTGATGGAAAAGAAGATATGTAAAGCTGGACCAGGGGAGAGACAATTCTTTTATACAGATCCGCAGAAAGTAGAGGAAAAAGACTGGTACAACATAAAAATATATGCTACAATAGGGAAAAATTTATGGTGAAGTGCAGTGCGGCATGGCTGTAATATGTTTAAAGCGGCACGGAGGTTCACTGATTTTTGTTGATTAAAGGTGGCCGATTCATGAAATTACAGGGGTGTATTAACTATTTACTCACAACGGCCCAGCATGAGGTATTTCAAAAATTCTCTGCCGGGTTGTCGCGGTTTCATATTACTCCGGGACAGTACGGAGTGCTGAATTGTCTTTGGGAACACAAAAGCTGTACGCCTAAGGAGATCGCACAGAGTCTTCGGCTGGAAAATTCTACGATTTCTGGTGTGCTGGACCGGATGCAGAAGCGCGGGTTAATTGATCGTATTGTGGACCCAAATGACCGCCGCAGTATACAGGTAATTCCCACAGAGACGGGAATGGCCATGCGAGATGCGGTTTTGCAGGTGATTGATGAGCTGAATATGGAAGTGCTGGATTGCTTTTCTCCAGAAGAACGTGAAATTTTAATGAATGCTCTTCGGAAGATTGGAAATGTGGCAGACAGCTGAGGGAGAATGAGACGGGTGGAGTATAAGTGATTTGCGCATGGTTAGATGCGGAAAACGCTGCGGGGTTCTGCATCGGGCCAAAGAGAGACGGAATCGTATTACCATGCGAGAAGGATGTTGCAGAAGTCGGCCTTTTCTGTGAGGGAGAGACCGCGTCTGCTGGATAGGCGCTTTTTGAGTATATCCATGTGAATAGACGAAAATAAAAGGCAGAAGGTCGATTGCCAATGGGCGGGCCTTCTGCCTTATATTCATAGGACGATACGCGCAGTGTTAAGCGTGCAAAAATGAGACGATAGGGTACCCTGTTAGAATACTCACAGGGGAAAAGCAGTATGGCAGATTGCCAGATAGCCCGTCGAGATTGTCGGTGGGGTGATAGCTGGGATTTATTTCTCTGCCCAGGTTCCGGTGGCCTCGGCTTTGAGATAGGCGTTGATAAATCCGTCCAGATCTCCGTCCATTACTCCGCTGACATTGCTGGTCTCATAGCCGGTTCGGTTATCCTTCACCAGCTGATAGGGCATAAATACATAGGAGCGGATTTGACTGCCCCATTCGATCTTCAGCTGGACGCCTTTGATGTCGGAAATCTTCTCCGCATGCTGCTGCATCTTCAGTTCAACAAGTTTGGCCCGCAGCATCCGCAAGCAGGTGTCCTTGTTCTGAAATTGGCTGCGTTCTGTTTGACAGGATACTACGATCCCGGTGGCGTGGTGAATCAGGCGAACAGCGGAGGAGGTTTTATTGATGTGCTGGCCGCCGGCACCAGAGGAGCGGAACACCTGCATCTCATAATCTTCCGGACGGAGGTCCACGTCGGCGTCCTCGGGGAGGTCCGGCATCACTTCCACGGCCGCAAAAGAGGTTTGGCGGCGGGCATTCGCGTCAAAAGGGGACACCCGCACCAGACGATGTACCCCATGCTCGCTGCGGAGGTGCCCATAGGCATTTTCTCCTTCGATCAAAATGGTAGCACTTTTTAGACCGGCTTCGTCGCCATCCAGATAATCCAGCGTTTTACAGGAAAAACCGTGACGCTCGGCCCAGCGGGTATACATGCGGAACAGCATTTGGGCCCAGTCCTGAGCCTCCGTGCCGCCGGCACCGGCATGAAAAGTCAAAATAGCGTTGGAGTTATCATATTCTCCGGTAAATAAGGTGGATAATTTAGCTTCTTCAATGTCAGCCTCCAACGCAGAAAAGCCCTCTTCCAACTCTGGAATCAAACTCTCATCTTCCATTTCGTTTCCAAGCTCGCACAAGGTCATGAGATCTTCCCACTGAGACTTGCGCTTGCTCTGCCCGTCAATCTTGTCGTGCAGGATCTTGACGCGCTGCTGAACCTTCTGCGCCTTTTCTAAATTGTTCCAAAAGCCGTCTGATGCGCTCTCTGATTCCAGCATTTCAACTTCGCGGAGAGCGGCGTCCAGACCAAGCGCCTGATCCAACTCTTTCAGTTGGGGGAAAATATTATTGAGCTTCACTTTATATTCGTCAAATTGCAGCATAGACCCACTCTCATTTCCGTAAAATAGCCATACTATTATATCCAACTGTGACTATAATGTAAAGAGAAGGAAATCAAAAAACCGCCCATAGGCGGGCGGTTTTTATCGCTGGCTGGCTGACCAGTCAAAGTCAGTGCAAAAGATCAGATCGTCCACATCCCCGTTGGATCCGGTATGCTGTGTGGTATCGTCATGAAAGCACGGCTTCATTTTATTTCCTCCTTCCCGGTGATATACATACTAGTATATGCGGCAGGAGCAGATCAATGTGTACGATTTTTGTCGCACGAGTTGTAAAAAAATAACTTGACAGCTAGGGACGTGTGTGCTAAACTATCATAGCACCTTGTGAGACGAGATTAAAGCCCTCCATGCCGGAGTGGCGGAATTGGCAGACGCCCGGGACTTAAAATCCCGTGGGAGAAATCCCGTGCCGGTTCGATCCCGGTCTCCGGCACCATATCGCGGGGTAGAGCAGTTTGGTAGCTCGTCGGGCTCATAACCCGGAGGTCGAGGGTTCAAATCCCTCCCCCGCAACCAGAAAACCACTGATTTCGTGAGAAATCAGTG
>CALVMT010000109.1 GCA_944347775.1 uncultured Clostridia bacterium
CCCCTTCCAATCCAAGACTTGATATATTGGTAAAGAATTTCATACCTCCCATATCACTATTTAGAAAAGTAAAAAAAGAACTGTAAACCGGGCTGTATAGCCCTGTTTTTATAGCCGGAGAACCGGCAGAAAGGAAAAAACTATGAAAGACACAATGATTTTAAAAGACGGAACTACAATCGAACTTGAGGCCGGGGCCTCACTGGGAAACATCATGGTAAATGCTGAGGATCGGGCCGCGATGGTGGAAACCTGGGAAAAATTGACGGCCGAAAACCTGAAAGAAGTGACCATCAAAAACGGGGCCGGGGTGGTGGCCGGAACCTATGTGGATCTTGTCCTAGTTTCCGAAACCTCAAAAATCGAAGCGGACGGGATCGTAAAAACAAGCTATCACCTGCGAGAGAAAACAGACCAGGAGAAGGAAATGGAGGCGCTTAAGGAAAGCCAGGAAGTACAGGATGGAGCGATCAGCGACTTAGGGGCAGTTACAAGCGCACTTGCAGAACAGATCGAAGGAGGTGAGGAATAATGGCCAGATTTTACGGGTTAAAAATTAAGGCGGGAGAAATGACGCTGGAAGATGTGCCGAAGCTATGGAAAACCATGACAGAAAAATGGATGGAGGCGAACCCATGATGAATTTTATGGATAAATATAATGCTGCGGTAGGTGCGGCGATCGCGGTATTTTCCGCGATTTTCGGGGTATACTGGTATCTGTTTATGGGGTATTTGGTATTAAATGTAATAGACTGGCTGACCGGCTGGTACAAGGCCCGAAAAATGGGGAAAGAATCCAGCGCTGTAGGCTGGAAAGGGGCGGCTAAAAAAGTGGGCTACTGGGTCATTATCCTTGTAGCATTTATGATGCCTACCCTTTTTGTCCATTTAGGGCGGGATATGCTGGGGATCAATCTAGATTTTTTAATGCTGTTTGGGTGGTTTACCCTAGCTTCTTTATTAGTCAACGAGATCCGGAGCATTTTAGAAAATCTCGTGGAATGTGGTTACAATGTACCTAATTTTTTAATCAAAGGCTTAGCGGTCACTGAAAAACTGATCCAAGCTGAAATCAATATCACAGATGATAAAAAATCCTAGGAGGTGATCCATCATCTCCGGGCCGGGCGGTATCCCGGCGGCGCAGCCAACTAAACATAAAACCACAAAAGGAGAATGAATATGGAAGAGAACAAGAAAAACATTGAGGAACCATTACACAGGGATTGTCCGCCGCACGATGCGGAGCATTGTGATGTCAATGAACATCACAATTTAGAGCCAGGTGCGGATGATTGCGGGCATTATGTCGATAGTGGCCCCGGAGTAGGTATGCCCAAATTTGAGGGCGGGGAGCCGATTTGGCAGCACCAGCAGCCGGACAAAGGGCCGGGAATCGAATAATAAGCAGCCCTGGGAGCAATCCTGGGGCTTTTTAAAATGGAGGAAAATATGATTATTGATAAGCAGTATTTAACGGTCAGCAACTACAACCGCCCAGGTACCCGCCGGGATCGGACTACCGCTGTGGCCTGCCACTATATCGGTAATCCGGGGACATCCGCCCAGGCAAACCGAAATTATTTTGAAAACCTGCGGATCACCCACACTACAAAAGCCAGCTGTCACTATATTATCGGACTGGACGGCGAAATTATCCAGCTCATCCCGGAGGAGGAAATAAGCTGGTGTACAAACCAGGCAAACAGCTATACCATCAGCATCGAGGCTTGCCATCCTGACGCTACGGGCAAGTTTACAGACGCAACCTATCAATCCTATGTGGCTCTTTGTGCTGACATCTGCAAGCGCTGGGACCTGGATCCACAGAATGGAGGGCTGATCCGGCATTATGATGTAACCGGAAAGATATGCCCAAAATGGTTTGTAGATCACCCGGAGGCCTGGGAGCAGTTTAAGGCGGACGTAACTGCGGCCATGAATCCAATTAAGTCCGGATGGTATCAAGAGGACGGCGGCTGGCGCTTTTACCTGGGTGATACCGGGGCATGTGTCAAAAATAACTGGTACGAGGATGCCGGTAAGTGGTACTGGTTTAGAGGCGATGGCCTGATGGTACACGATACCTGGTACATGTATAAGGGTGCCTGGTACTACCTTGGCAGCGATGGCGCGATGGTCAAGGGCCAGCAGACCATCGCCGGCAAGTGGTATGTTATGGACGAGGACGGCAAGATGGTCACCGTTCCAGTAACACTGGTGCCCGATCAGGACGGTGCGCTGCAGTATCCCGGCCTGGCAGAGTAAAAAAGGCGGGAGGCGATACCTCCCGCTCCTAAATCCTGAATGTCGCGGCATATCCGTTCCTGCCATAAAATGCCGGACAATCAATGCTCTCCAGAAAGATTTCCGTTTCCCAATCGGGACCACCTAATCCCAATTTTATATAACCTTTACGTAGCAGCCAGAGAAGATTTCTTGCTGCTATATAATTACCGGATTTTACCCATTCCATATGCCTCTCAACAATTTTATACTTGCGAATATTCTTTTTCAGCATTTTACACCTCACGTACATTCACTATTTTTTCACCTGGATCAGCAGAAAAGAAAAACATCACCATATCCGCTGTCCAAGTGTCATCTAAATCCCCGGTTTCTACATTAGTTCTTATCATTTCCCCAGTTTCAATGCTCGTCAGATCATACACAAATTTTTTCATTTTAATTTCCTCCGTTCCTTTGATGGTTTAATTATAAACCAAAAATGGTTTAATGTCAAGAAGGAATTAAACTTTTTTTGGATTATTTTTTGTTGACATTCAGGGTCAAAAATATTACAATAAAAAAAAGGAGGGAATATTCGTGCTGGAGTATAAGATAAACGTAATCGAGACGCTTAAAGAAGCAGGGTACAATAGTACAAAGATATTAAAAGAAGGCATTATTAGCCAGTCAGCCATGCAAAAAATAAGAAAAGGAGAAATGGTTGGGATCAAGACATTAGATCAGCTTTGCGAATTGTTAGATATGCAGCCGGGGAATATAATAAAGTACACAGAAGATAAACCAAAAAAAGATTAAAAAGATATTGACAATAAACCAAAAACAGATTATAATATAATTGTCAAGAGGGAAAACCAAATGATAATAGCCAGGAGAAAGAGAGAGCAAAATGAGGGGAACAGAGAAACAGTTAGCATATGCGGGGGATTTAATCAGCAACATGAGCGAAAAGCTCGAAAAATTAGCCGAAATGGCCCCTGATCAGGTAAAAAGCATGTGGGAAGGAATCGCGGTGGATTTTGTGAAGGCCGCAAAAGAAACGGAAAAGGCTGGGGACGTTATCGACTTGCTGAAGATCAACGATACAGACCCCATCCAATATTATAAATACCTGACGGCACACGCCAAGATCATGGTAAATAATCAACTGGCCGATAAAATTGTTGAGATTATCAAAAACGCTGGGAAATGAGGAGGGAACAAAGATGAAAAGAATCACAGGAAAATATACCCGCGATGACAACTTTGCGGATGTATATTGCAATAATGCAGTATACACCATCGCCCGGAGCACGGGCGAATGGGGAGTGCTCCATGTTGGGGAACGCTCCGCAATGGGGCAGATCCTCGACCAGGACACCTATGATCGGCTGGCAGCCGAAGCGGAGAAAGAAGGGACTTTCGAACTCTGCTAATTTACCCGCCCAGCTGGAAGGGCGCAGGGCTCCAGCAAATAAAATTGATTCCGGATAATTCCGGGGAAAGGGAAAAATATGGAAACAATAGAAATCTACGGTAATTATGGGGTTTTGGCCGCAGAGAAAAGGAACGTGTATACATTTGGAGCGGAGCATCCGCACGCTACTTGCTCCGACAAAATAACGGTAAAAATCCCAGAAGGCTGGGAGATTTACCAGAACCAGGCGGGAGAAACAATGGTAACCGCACCCTGGGGATGGAATTATAGCATTAACGAAGTCCTCCAAGGGGACAAAAAGCCATGTTTTTATGCCCTTGACAAGGACATGAAAGGACATAGGGCATGGCTGGAAGAAGTTACCACCGGCGATTGACGAGTTTTCATCAATATGGTACAATATATACATGTCAGGGACAATGGATGCTTTGTTCCCTGGTTCCCCCTAGCAATTCCTGGAGGACGCGGATTGAAATATTAATTTTGCTTTTAATGTAGTGTAGGCGTTAGCCAAACATAAAGCCCCAGTTTTAACCAGGGGCTTTATGTTTTATATGCAAACAAATAGCAGTGACATTCCATCAGTATGGGAATGTCATTTTTTTATTGTGCGCCCGGATGGCCGCACAATGAAAAAATGAGGTTTA
>CALVMT010000110.1 GCA_944347775.1 uncultured Clostridia bacterium
GCCGGTTATTGTTAATACTTTATCTGTGAACATGAAAGAAGATAGATCATATGATTATTGGTTTGCATATATTTCCAGATTAAATGCAGTGGCTAAGCAGTGTGATGCGATTATTACAACAAATCAATTTTTGGCACAGAAGATGCAGAATGATTTGCAGAAATCATCTTATGTAATACAAAATTTTACGAATAGATATCAGGAAGAAATCTCTGAATTTTATTTTAAACAGAAACAAACTGAATATAGCACAGGAAAATTTGTAATTGGGTATTTTAGTGGAACACCTTCACATATTAATGATTTCCTGACAGTTGCACCAGAGATAAGAGAATTATTAGAAATATATTCGGATATTCAGTTGAGAATCGTGGGATTTATGGAAATGCCGGATTCCATGCGTAAATTAGAAGAAGCAGGGAGGATAGAAAGAAAACCATTAGTAAATTTCCTGGATTTGCAAAAGGAAATAGCAGAGGTAGATGTTAATATAGTTCCATTAGTGAATAATATGTTTTCCAACTCAAAATCAGAACTAAAATTTTTTGAAGCGAGTATCGTTGGAACTGTTACATGTGCGACACCTTCTTTTATATTTAAAGAAGTAATAAATGACAAAGTAAATGGTTACTTATGCGAAAGAGGGAAATGGTTTAATACTATAGCGGATTTATACAATAGTAGAAAATATAATGAAAATAGTGTTGTAAATAACAGTAAAGATTATTGTGTGAAAAGATATTCTTATACTAATCAAACCAAGCATATTGAAAATGTATATGATAGAATTGTTGGTGAAGTATAAAATTATTGGTAATAGACTTTAGAGATAAAGGGGAAGAAATGAGTTATAATAGTTCTGTATATAATGAAGATTACTATAAGTCTCACTGTGGAGTATGTTATGAGCGAGGAAATGGGTGGGAGGAGATATTTGCCCGGCAGGCAAGACGAATAAAAAAAGAGATTGCTCCTAACAGCGTATTAGATATAGGATGTGCAGAACGATACTTAGTAGAAGGATTGAGAGATTTAGGGATAGATGCAAAAGGAATAGATGTTTCTTCATACGCTATTTCGAAAGTCCGCGACGATATACGTCCTTTTTGCAGTGTTCAGTCTGCAACAGAACCGATAAAAGGGACATATGATCTTATTACTTGCATTGAAGTTATGGAGCATTTATCTCCGGAAGATTTTTCTGTAGCAATAGACAGGATGTGTGCAGCAACAGATACCATTATTTTTTCGTCTACGCCATTTGATGTAAATGAAGAAACACACTATTCAGTCAATTCCGTGGGCTTTTGGGCGGAAAGATTCGCATACAATGGATTTTATCATGATATTTCTTATGACTGTTCATATATTTCTGTTCAAGCAATGCTTTTTCGGAAAGGCAAGAAAACAAATAATGATTTAGTTCGTGAATATGAAGATAAATTATTTTCTCTTTGGAGAGAAAATTGTGTTTTACGAGATAACGTAAATCTTGCTAATGCGAGAATTAAGGATTTAGATAATGGAAATATATTACATGCGGAAGAAATACAGAATTACAAGTGTAAATTGAATGATATCCAAGCTTTATATGAGAATAAATTAAAATTGCAAAAAGAAGAATGTGCCAGTATTGAACAGCGATATAGAGAAAGACTGAGTTTTGAATACTGTAAGAGAGATACATTAGAGAATAAAACTTTGTTGCAAAAGAAAAGATCTGTATTTTTGGAAAAGGAACTGTATAAAGCAAAACAGTTACTTAATGAAAGCAACAATAAGTATTTGACGTTATTAAAGGAATTAAATGTTTACAAAAAAAGTAAACTGGCAAAATTTGGATATAAATTATCAGTAAGACTATCTCCTTTAAAAGAAAGATTTAGTAATCACGGACAATGTAAATTATTGAAAAAAGAAAAAAGCTATTGGAATCCAGTTTTTAACGCATCTGATTATGCATCATTTAATCAGGATATACGTGAGCAATTTGGAATGAATGAAGAAAAATTATTAAGACATTTTATTTGTTATGGAATGAGAGAGGGAAGGCGTGCATCACGTTCGTTTGATGTATATGCTTATTGTGATTGCAATCCAGATGTAGAACAGTTATATGGTGGAGATTTAAGAGATGTATATTTGCATTATATAGAGTGTGGACAAAAAGAAAAGAGGAAAGCAACAAATTAATTTACATTTACATGCAGAGGAATGACGAAGTAATATTATGAAGAAACAAAACGGGATGAGGGCTATTGGGCTTTTTATACTTTTTTCTATGCTGATGGTTAGCATATTTGTGTTAAAAGGGAGACAACGTAGTATTGACGTTGGTATTGAAGCTGAATCACCTTTGGGAGAGATAACTGCAAGTACTCCAATAAAGTTTAGCACTATTATAAGCAATAATAAATTGTCAGGAATAGATTTTCAATTTGGTACTTATAAAAGATCTTCATTACAAGGAAATATTGAAGTAGAGGTAGAAATAAATGAAGATTTAATATTAAAAGAAAATATTGATATAAGTGAAATTAAAGACAATTCGTATTATCCAATAAATTTTCCGGGGTAGTGTCAAGTAATCTATGAAAAAACGAGTCAAGCCAAATTGACTCAACAGAACCTTGAAAAGTGCAGATATCGAAATCAAAAAGCTCTCCGAGGGCTCAGGG
>CALVMT010000111.1 GCA_944347775.1 uncultured Clostridia bacterium
GGATTTGACTTGAGGGAATCTCGAAAACACATAAAAATTTGTGGAAAAATCAAATCGATGCCAGAGATATCGATTCAGCATTTCCCTCATATTGCTTTTATACGGTTGCCTTAACAATGACGATTATATCAATACACCGTCGCAGTGGTCGATTTCATGCTGTATCGTCTCGGCGGTGAAGCCGGTATAGGTTTTATATTTGACTGCGAAGTTTTCGTCCTGATACTTCACCTTGATTGTCTTGTACCGCTTGCAGGGGCGCGGCGCGCCGGTCAGTGCAAGGCAGCTCTCCTCGGCGTTGTATGCTCCCTCCTTTTTTATGATTTCGGGATTGAACATGACAAAATAGCGTTGACTTGATTTTTCGGCGCCGACGAACGCTATGATACGCACTCGCTCGCCTATCATATTAGCCGCCATGCCGACGCAGCTATTCTGGTGAAAATGCAGGGTTTCGATAAGGTCAACGGCGATATTCATGTCGTCCGGCGTCGCCGGACGGGATGCGAGCGAGAGGAAAAGCGGGTCGTGAATTATTTCTTTTATCATGATTATGACCATGACTTCGCGTAAGCGAAGTCTACCTTTCATATGTCGATGTTTTGTGACGGTTTGCGAAGCAAATCGCGGTTGAAGACCGCGAAGTCACAAAACTCGTGTCTGAAAATTTATTTTCAGACTTAAACCACCTTGATTAATGTTGAAGCGGCGACAATTGCAGTAAACCTATTCATACCGGCTAAATCCCGTTTCCGATAAGATCGGTCGCCTCTTGCTCGAGCTTGCAGTTGTGTTCGAGCATATAGCTGACCGTTTCACCGTATTCGCTGTCTTTTAGAGTCAGTAGCCGCTTGCGGTCGTTTTCGGTCAGCGGCTTTGTGTATTTGAGGTTGGCTTTTAGGGTCGCGACGTCCATGCGGTATGGCATAAATCGAATCCCGGTCATATCGCATAAATGCCGTAAAATATAGAATCCACCCGCGTCAATATCGCCGAAATGCAGGTACCGCTTGTCCGGATTCTGCGCATGAACTCTCATGATAAAGCTTCGCCGGCACTGATTGTGATAACCGCCGAGGTATATTGCGAATGAATCATTGCAGCTAAACGAATTGAACGTAGTCAGATTCTCTATTGTCACCACCGCGCTGCCGAATACGGAGATATTGTCAATATCCGCGAGCATATTTGAAGAAAGCGCGAGATCTCCGCGCATAGATGAAAAATCTATTTTCTGCCCGCAGAGTGAGATTTCACCTCGTCCCTTAAAATAGACGTGTCCGGGATTCCTTACTATGTTGAGGTCGGCGAGTATAGTCTCACGCTCCGGAAAGTCTCCGTATTTAAAGAGCAATGCCGTGACCTTGTCGCGCAGCTTTTCAAACGCCTTGGAATCGCCGAGTATCCGAACCGAAAAATCGCGTTCAAACGTCTCGCTCTCGACATCGAATATGTTTGAGACGACCTCGAGCAGCGCGCGATAATTCATAAGGTCGCCGTCGAAATATTCAACCTGCTTGTTATTTTTGAGCCGTTCGAGCTGATGACGGCAATAGGCATTTAAAAGCTTGTTCGAATCTTGATACCGGCTCAGCAGCCGCACAAGCAGAGCGACCACATCGCTTTTAGGGACACGTTCGATATAGCGATAAACGCTGTCAAGCTGCTCGGTAATTAGGCGAATATTAACAACTACGCCGTTTTTCTGACGTTTTGCGGCTACAAGCCCAAGCGATTCCAAATGCTGAATACACTCGTTCAAATCCCGGAAAAGCTCGTACTCCGAGTCGTCTCGGTATTTTTCGAGGATCTGTTCCGGCTTTACCGAAAAGCTCTGATTTTGCCGGTTTGCCTTGACAAAAGTCTTGCTGTGCTCATATTTGTCAAGCAGTGTGTCAAGAATTTGTTTTTCATATTTGTTCATAATTTTCGATAAAGCTCAAATAGCCGTTTCGGTAGATCATCAGTATTGTGTCGACATATTCGCCGATAGTCTCGATTTTCGCCGGCGGAGTTGCGAGTATAACCTGAAAGCCGAGCGACTTAAAGAAGCTCATCATGCTTGCTATACGTTCGTCGTCCATTTTGTCAAATGCTTCGTCGAGCATGATTATCTTTATTGTTTCGCCGACGCTGTATATCTGCGAAAAGGATGCGGCTATAGCGACATAATACGGAGTCTGCGTCTCTCCGCCGGATTTCTCACCGTATATCTTCGAAAAATACTGCGATTTACCGGATTTGTTGACGATTTCGATGTCATAATCGAGGTATTCGCGATAATCGGTATATTCATTCAGGATATTGTCTCCGGTATCGTCCGATTCGGTCAGCTTTGAAAAAAGCGTATCCATTTCCTCATGGTAATCGCTTTCGAACGCGCTGGAAAACAAGGTGAATCCGTCCAGGTTCATTTCATGAGTTATCATATCATAAAGTCCGCTCTTTGTGTGATTTGCTTTATAGCTGAATTTATATGAGTCGCTGCCATAATAGATATTCTTTAGCGACCGGTTCAGATTCTTGAAAATTTCTTCGGCGCTCTCGATATTCTCACGCATTCGGGCGAGGAAGTTTTCGCGGAACTCGAGCTCGCAGTTTTCCTTAGCACGTCTCAATTTTTCCTCGTATTCAACCAAATCGTGGATTTTTAACCGGTTGTATTCATCTGAATACGCGGGGATTACCTCGGTTCCGGCGCCGAGTTCATTCTGCTTGTAATTTGACTGCAATGCGATCAATTCATCTCGAGCGGAGGTCGCCT
>CALVMT010000112.1 GCA_944347775.1 uncultured Clostridia bacterium
AGCAATATCCCGCACCTCTTTCAAGGTATCCGGGTCCAGCGTAGCAAAAGCCTGTCCGTCCATGTTATGTTCTGTGAGATATTGGAAATATTGGGCTGCATCGCTAAGCACGTAGGTGTACAGATCCCGTGCATCTGAAAGGGCGTTCTTTGTCTCCCGATATTCTTTTGTGCCCCGTTTTCCCTCCTGTTCCAGCCTTTTCAAATCCTGCTCCAGCGTAAGCTGGGCAAGTTCCGCTTCCTTCACACGGCGCACAACATCCTTGTCCGACTCTATTTCACGAACCATATTATATGCGCCGCCGTTTGTTCCGCCTATATAGCCATATTTTTTCCGCAGTTCCTCCGCCAGATTGTGGGCAGTTTCCATACCGCTTGTATCGCCGCGTTCCCTGGCTTTTTCCCATTCTTTTTTGTAATGCTGTATCGTTTTGTAATCTTCATCCGATAAAAATTCACGGTCTGCACCAACGTCAGTGCTATCTGACCAGTCATGATGCTCTTCTTCATTTCTGGCGTAGGTATGTTTTGTACGTTCCTCATATTTTCTTCGGGCACTGGCATCCCGGTCCTCTTTCTTCCCGGCACTCTTGAGCACAGAATCAACATAAGTGCTGGTTCTGTGCTGTTTGCTATTGCTCTTCAGCCAGTCTTTTCCGGAAACCGCCCCACTTCTGGTATTGTGGAATGAAATGTTCTTCCCTTTGTTCTGGTCTGGCGCATTGGTTGTATTTTTGCTGGATGAGGTGTTGATTTTTTTGTTAGGATTATTCCGATACGCTTGATCTCTTGTCTGGGCGACCTTTCTCTCCCGTATCTGCTGCCTGTCGCTTCGGATCTGTTCTTCTTTTTTCTTGTCCTGTGTTTTTTGAACAACCGTCTTCCCGGCATTCACAAGACTGTCCCAAAAAGTTTTTTTCTTTGCCATATAGCCTCCTCAGATGGACATTGCTCTCATCTGTGCCTGTTGATATTGCCAGTCTGTGGTCCGGGTCCCAACGGGTATCCCCAAAACCCTTGCCACTTCCGCGTCGGCAACACCCAGAACTGTCCATCGGGTCATTGCATTCTGGAACGCCGCCTGATCCTCCTGCCACGCACGATCCAAAGAATCCTGCTGGCGTTCATATTCGGTCTCATCCTCATACCGCTGATCTTCAATCTCTTCTCTGTCCAGCTGATGCTGCCATTCGGTATCATACCGACTGTCTTCCAGCTGCTCACGATCCAGCTGATGTTGCCACTCCGTGTTATACCGATTATCCAAAACCGTATCTCTGCCAACCTGGTAATAAAAGTTCCGATCTGTGTTATACTGGCCAAGCGTATCTAAGTACTTTGCATAGTCTCCCTCTTCCAATGCCATAAGCATAGAAAGGTTCGCCCGCTGATTGGCCAGATCATCCTGATACATAGAATAAGCCAGCTGTTTCAGCTCCGGGATTTTATCTGCAAGAGCCGACATATATGTGTCATATGCCTGCTGTGCAGCTGCTCCGGCATAAGAGCTTGCATAGCCTCCCGTCCGTGCGGAAACCTGACCCAACGTATCTTCCATTGCCCTCTGGCCAGAACGGGTATAGCTTTTTTCATATTGCAGATAGGTATCATCTTTCTCAGGGTCATAAGTAAAAGGTTCTTTGTTTAAAATCAAATGAGACAGTTCCGCAATATCGTTGCTATACCGGTTCACATAACTGGGGGCATTGCCATAAGAAAACCCGCCGCTTCCAGAACTTCCACCCGAACCACCGCTGCTACTGCTGCCAAGACCGCCTCTGTTTTTTTCTGGATTGGCATTGGCAACCGATTGAATATCATTTGTAGCATATTCCGCCGCATATCCGTGCTGATTGCGCAGCATATTGGCGTTGTCATTGGCATTCTGCATGCCCATGGCATCTCCCGACTCTTTCGCCTTGTTGTATTCGTTACCCCAATAGGAAAGGCCTTCGTCCAGTGCTGCATTGCCGCCGGTATACTTTTCTGTGTATCCGCCTTCCGGCACTTGATTGCCAACCAAGTTGGGATTGATGTTCTCGTTTCGTTTTGTCGCCATATCAGGCCCCCCCTACATCTGCGTTTTCCAATGCAGAAACTCTATTTCCCAATTCCAGCATATTTTCTTTTATCACGTCGACCTGGGATCGAAGGGTTTCCACTTCCCCTTCGATTGCATCCAATTCTTTGGAAAGGGCCGCTTGACCGCCGTTAAGAGCAGACAGCAAACTGGAAAGAGACGTGATCCGATTGGACATCTGCTCCAACTTCTGCTCTGTACCTTCCAAATTCGTTTCTCCCAAAATCATTCCATGCCGTGACAGGGTATAGTCAATCTGCTCCATCATCTGGCATAGATAGTCTTGTATTTTTTGAAAAGATTCTTCTGGCCGATTTCTGTCCAGTCTCGGCACACTCAAAGTCAACACATCCATAAACTATCGTTCCCCTCCAATCACATACTCCCTTGCAACCTGTGAAATCAGGCATCGTCCCTTCCCGGAAAGCTTTACCTGTAAGGTATCACATCGGCTCGGGAAAATCGGAATCGATAAGGTTTTTCTTGTCTTTGCATAATGGATAAAAGCCTGGCGGAAAGGATGATCATCTTCCTTTAATTCCACTTTCATATATGCTCCGGGCTCCAGTTCCGCCTGAATGTATAGCTTGGTATACTGTTTTCGTTCCGGAATCGCCCAGTCAAAAGGTGCAAGCAGCG
>CALVMT010000113.1 GCA_944347775.1 uncultured Clostridia bacterium
TTTCCCTACACGACGCTCTTCCGATCTGGTCGCAACAACGGAAAGCAGGAAGCATATGGCAACAATGATCAGCGATTCGGCAAAGAATATCCGAAACACATCATATTTGCTTGCACCGACTGCACGCAATATTCCGATTTCCCGTTTCTTGTGACTGATAGATACAGATATAAAATTAAAGAGCAATAGGCAGGAAAATACTGCCATGACCAGACCGATTGAAAGGAAGATACTGCGGAACATATTTACAAAAGAGCGTACCGAATAGGCTTCCTGTGCGGCATCGTTTGCGATGTAGTAGAAAGAGCTGTCGGGATAACTGGTTTCTGAAAAACGAACAAAATTATTTATGAAACTATTGGAATGTATAAAGGGTACAAGAATCGTTTGGATATATGCGTCCGATGGCTGCACGTAATCGGTAATAGTTTCATATGTCCATTCATATATTTGCGGTTCGGTGTAAACAGCATTGAACCGGTCTTGACTCATATAAATCCCTGTATTGATAGAATTTGAATCGGCAAAGTATACACCTGCAATCGAAGCAGGCGTTTCGATTCCTGTTTTGCTGACTGTTACGGTAAAGGAAAGACGGATGGAGAAATTGTTTAAAAAATTTTGAACGTCTTCTAAAAATTTAAGAAAGACATCTTCGTTCAAGTTTTGGTATGTCCCGCCAGAAGGATATTGAGCGCCGGCGATTGCATTTATTTTGTCCATAATCGTAAGGCGGTCGGCATCTTCCGTATCGTAATCGCGATAGAGGGCGTTTCCGATTGCGGATCCATCGTCTTGATATTGTTCGTTCAGATACTGAAAAAGCGCGTTTCCGTAGCTTATGGAATCAATTGCAAGCTCATCGGCGGAGAGTGCTCGGTCAAGTTGTTGTAAAGGTTGTACCTGATTTGAAGAAAGGTCGTATACAGTCAGATATTTTTTATTGGAAGAGGGGGCATAGACACCGATTTGATCAGAAGATGAAACTTCAAATGTCGGTGGCATATAGGGGTCTTTATTGGCAAATTCGACTTGTAAGCGGATGTACGTTCCCGTTTGGGTAAAGTATTCGGAAAAATCAATCGGTTTTTGATCGGATGGGCTGTCGATATTGTTTTGCGATATATGTGCCTCATAGAAAGAGGGACACACAAGTGCCACTTTGCGAATGCCGGAGGAAAGTTCCTGTTTCCATTCTCTTTTTAAAATAGGATTATCGTAATTATAATTGTCTTGGTCTGCCGCTTGTTGCAATTCCTCGAATTTAGAGTCCGGCTTTTTGCTGTCGAACACGCCGCTGATGACGACTGGCTCGGAAAATCCGATCGAAAAACTTTTACCGATGATGTCATCGTAATTTTTGATGGTATTTCCGTCATTGTCCGTATATTTTGAAACAACAACGCTTTCGAAGGTAAATCGCGAGATCATGATCTCGTTTTCGTTTGTCGGATATTTACCGGCAAGAATATTTTCTAAGCTGCGCAGTGAATGGCCTTCGGGCACGCATGCAAAACCGCCGATTTCCGTGTCATAAAACATTCTTTTTGTTTCGGAAATATCGGCAAGCGCATTACAGGAAAGGTAAAATGCGCCGACCGCGTCTGTATTGAATCGTTTTCCGATCTGAGCGACTTCATCGTCAGTAAAAAGTGCAGAACCTTGAGTATCTTTGCTTTTCGAGTATTTTTCACCGTTGAGGTATGTAATCCGTTTATAATAATATCCTTTTTCGAGCAAAGCGTATGACTCGGAAGAAGACTGCATTGCTTCTTCGAGTACGCCTCGCTGGTCGTACATCAGAAGTGGGGAAAAAAGTCCGAACAAGGTGAGAGCAACGACGGATAATATAACAGATAAAACCAAGCGAAACGGTTTGACGCGCAGGCTGTTTGCTCCGATGCGGATAGCTTTGCGAGCCGGTAATTTGCCATGCGGAAAAGCTTGAATTTCAGTATTTTGCGTTTCTTGTTTTTCTTCGGAACGATCCGTATTTTGGCAAAAATGTACTGCGTCTTTGTGCCGATTTATTTCGGAAGGGAAAGGTGTAAGGTCAGATTGCATTGCTGGCGTAGGAACAAAAACTTCGCTTCCATCGTCGGAGACGTTCGCGATTTTTTTGAATTTCGGAACGAGATCGCCGTTGTTCGTTAAGAATATGTCTTTCGAGGAGCGCGCAAAAAATTCGTTCAGAACTTTTAAATCCTCGTCGTTTAGTTGAGCTCCGGCTTTAATCAGAGCGGTATCGTTACCGACAAAGCGCAGATTTTCGCTTTGTATTTGCGCTTGTATGGTGGTTCTGCTTCGGTCGGAAAGTACTTTTCCGTCTTTGAGCTCGATGATGCGATCCGCATATGTTTCTGCAAATTCGGTGTCATGCGAAACAACGATTACCAGTTTGTCTTCGGACAACTTTTTCAAATCGGACAAAATTTGTGTTCCGGTGATGGAATCAAGTGCTCCGGTCGGTTCGTCTGCAAGAATGATCTGCGGCTGTTTGACAAGTGCCCGTGCGATCGCAACACGCTGTTTTTGCCCGCCTGAAAG
>CALVMT010000114.1 GCA_944347775.1 uncultured Clostridia bacterium
CTCCTCCAGCATCGCTTTCAGGCGCATGGTATCGTTTACTTTTTCCTCTTTGGCCCGCCTTTGCAGGGTCTCGGCCAGTTCGCAGGCGGTTAGAACGCCCACATCCGCCTGGATCAGCGCTTCCTCCAGCTCCTCGAACAGCTCTGCGCTGACATAGCCCAAACCGAAAACGCCAGCCACCTTTCCGGCGAAATTATCGCGTGTTTTAGCCAAGCCGGCCTGTAACTTTTGAAAAAATCCCATATTTGTTCTCCTTTTTGTCTGTATGCTCTGTTAACCGGCAATTTGCGCCGGGTTTTGCTTATTCAAACGCACCGAAACCATCTTTGAAACCCCCTCTTCCTCCATGGTAACGCCCCAAAGGGCGGAAGCCGCCTCCATGGTGCCATGGCGATGGGAAATCATCAAAAACTGGGTATGGGCCGAAAGCTCCTGCAAATATTGGGCGAAGCGTTCGACATTGGCCTCGTCCAGGGCAGAGTCCACCTCGTCCATCACACAGAAGGGGGTGGGGCGCACGGCCAGCACCGCAAACATCAGGGCGATGCCGCAAAGGGATTTCTCCCCACCGCTAAGCAGGTTATAATGATGCACCTTCTTGCCCGGCGGTTTCACTGAAATGGCTACGCCGCTTTCAAGGATATTTTCCGGTTCCACCAGGGCCAGCGAAGCGGAACCGCCGCCGAACAAACGGCGAAAGGAAACGGAAAAAGCCTCGCTAAGCGCCTGCAAGGTCTGGCGAAAACGGCTGGTCATAATGCCATCCATCTCCTGAATGACCTGTAAAAGCGATGCCTTTGCCGCCCGCAAATCGGCACATTGCTCGCTAAGGAACTGATGCCGTTCCCGAACCTCCGCATATTCTTGAATGGCCCCCACGTTGATATCGCCCAAGGCGTTGATCTCCCGGTTTAACTGGGCCAGCCGGTTGCCCATGGCGGTCTTGGAAAGGCCGTTTTCCTGCCAGCGAGCCTGGGCCATGGCGAAGGAAAGCGCAAAGCGTTCCTCCAGCTTCTTTTCCTCATTCTGCCATTCCGCTTCCAAGCGGGCCTTCTTTACTTCCTGTTCATGCGCCCGTTGCCGCTGTTCGTCCACCTGTTTGCGTTTGTTTTTGGCGGCAGCCTGCAATTCCTGCAAGCGATTGTTTTCGGCGGCCAGGCCATGGCGCTCCTGGTTCAGGCGGCTTTCCGCTTCCAGCAGTTCCGTATCCAAACGGACGAACGCCTCCTCCGCCCCGGTCAATGCGGTCAAACTTTCCTGCAGGCCTTGCTCGGCGGCCTGTAAATCGGCAGCCTTTTCTTCCTGATCCCAAAGCAGGTCGGCCTGGGCCTTCTCCAGGTCCGCCAAACGGGCGGAAAGCGCGTTCTTGCTTTCCGCCAAACGGGCAAGCTCCACCTTGTAACGGGTAATATCCGCACGACCGGCGTCCAAGTTGCCCTCTTTTTGCTGCAACTCCGAGGAAAGGGCAGATACCAGTCGTTCCGCCTCCGCATAGGCGTTTTGCTGGGTCTGCATTTCTTCGTTGATCTCCTCCATCTGGTTAAGGATGGCGTTTCTTTGATTATCCAGCTCCTGCGTTTCGGCATGCAGATTGGCCAACTGCTTTCGTTGCATTTCCTTTTGCAGGGCCAGCTGCTGCCGGCGATTTTGCTGGGCCTGATTTTCGCGATGCTTTTCCGCAATCTCTGCATTTAAATTGGCAGCCTGCGCTTCCAGGGTTTTGGCGGCGCTGCGCGCTTCGGCCAAAGCCGTTTCCAAGCCCTGCAGCTCTGCTTGCTGCTTTGCCAGCTGTTTTTGATAGTTTTCAATCTGCTTTCTTTTGGAAAGAAAATCGTTGCCTTTCTGTTTACGGCTGCCGCCGCTGATGCTTGCGCCGGGATGGATCATATCCCCGTCCAAGGTAACCACGCTTACCCGATAGCGCAAAAGCTTTGCAGCGCGGGAGGCCGCCTCCATATCCGCCACCACCAACAGATTGTTCAGCAGGAAATCCACCGCGGGGCGCATGCGCGCTTCGCAGCCCACCAATTCAGAGGCACGGCCAAGAACCCCCTTTTGCCCCAAGGCCGGGGAAAAATCTCCCTTTTCACGCGGTTTCAGAATATCCAAAGGCAAAAAGGTTGCCCGCCCGCCATGCTCCCGTTTCAAATAGGAAATGGCCGTTTGGGCCGCCTTTTCATCCTCGACCACGATATTTTGGATGGCCCCGCCCAGATAGCTTTCGATGGCCGTAATATAGTCCTCCGGGACGTCCAGCAAATTGGCGATCACATCGACCACCCCGGCGACCTCCGCCTTTTGCTTCTTTTTGGCCAGCAGGATACTTTTCACCCCAGGGAAAAAGCCTTCGCCGCTTTCCATCATATCCGCCAGGATATGCAGGCGCGACTGCACCGACTGCATATCATAGCGGCAAGCGGTTTCCTGTTCGGCCAAAGCCTGCACCCGGCTATTTTGGGCCTCTTGCTGCTTGTTCAGCTCGCCCAGGGCGTTTTGCAGGGCCTCCAAGGCTTGTTGATTATTTGCCAATGTGCCGGCAAGCTCGGTTTCTTCTTTTGCAATCAGCGACTCGGCAGCGGCAAGCTCCTGTGCTTGGGCGCGCAGACGGGCCTGGGCGGCCTGCTGGTTTTCCTCCAACTGTTGCTGATAGCGCAAACGGTTGCGACAATCCGCCAGGGCGTTCGCCAGGGCGAAAGCCGCGTCCTTCGCCTCGTTCAATTTCGCAGAAAGC
>CALVMT010000115.1 GCA_944347775.1 uncultured Clostridia bacterium
CTACATTGGCGCGTTCTGGGGGTCGTAGAGGTGGTCTCGTATTGTTCCTGGGTTGAGTGGTGGGTTCGTTTTAGACCAGTTCAGGATGTTTTTGTGGGTTTTGAGTTTGGATGACTGCTTTGTTTTCCCCTTGGATTTGGGTTCGTTTTCGGTTTTGCGGCTTTCCTTTTGGGCCGAGTGGTGCGTGCCTTATTGTGTCTGGGTGTTCTTTATTGAAGTAAGCGCTTGTTCTGTCGTCATCCCGGTCGGTGCTTTGCTGGTCAATTTGATGCTTCAGCCTTTGGCGTGAAGCTCCCCTGAAAAGAGGAAATACGTTACAGTTCATATTGTAAAAGTGTCTTTATTTAATTCCTAAAAAGTTCATCAATTCATCTTCGGTAAAAATATTCTGTTTCACCTGATAAGGCTGAATCCGATAAATGCCGTCATCGGCAAGGATGGCCGGCGTATCGCCTTTGAGACGGCATACAGGTCTGACGCCCGAAGATTCCGCAGGATTCTTGATATCTACAGAGCCGCTTCTGGAGATAATAGACGCATACCCTTCTCTGCTGCCATTGTCTGGGCTGATATAATCTGCAAGCCAAAAATCCACATAAGAGTTATTACTCAGTCTGGTGTGCCCCCTATTCAGATTCATATCTTCCGATGCCTTGGGGCGAATTCCTTTACGGCGAAAAAGTTTAAAGCAACGAGGGCCGAGGATTTCTTCTGCAATAGGGAGCCGAATCAGTGATGTGACTGCCTCTCCGCCGATTGTGATACTGTCGGGCAAAATACTTTCGATTTCGTAATCTTCGAAATGATACAGAAAACCATAATGGTTTTCATATTCTTCCCATCGGTTCGTATTCCTCACACTTGGCGGTGCGTCTGTTTGGTGCGCCGGCCGATACCACTGTTCGCCATCGCTGTTCAGCAGGCATAACAAATTGGATAATTTATATTGACAGTTCCCGATATACCGTATTCTGATATTTTCGTTTTGCGGTTCTTTGGCGTCGAAGCAAATATAGTCAATAGCGTCTTCTGTAATCATGCGGCAGTCTTCATCTGTCTTCAGCCATATGACAGGCCGTGGATTTTCATTTTTTACACCATATCGGCCAAACATGAAACGGCTTCCAACCTTTATGCTGTGAACCGTCATATTCACGGCCTACACCTCCTTCCCGTTGATATTAAAACGCATCTAGCATAAATCCAAATGCATCAGCAAGAATCAATTTTTTAATGGGCTTTCCGTTCCAGAAGTTCATGAAGTTTGCCACCCCGTAAGCGCAGATAATACGGACAGTTGGGCACACCGAAAGGGTTACGTTGCAGGCGGATACCGGCGTTTCCTCTTTTGCCTCGTCGTGGGAAAAGTTCATTGAGTTGAGAAAATCCTTTTTCATTTTATAATCTGACCAATCCGCAGCATAGTGCTGTGCATCTTCCAGTCGCGTCCTGAAGTCGAACATTGCTTTAATATAGGGGTTATCCATGTGCTTTTCGACAATTTCCCTGCGAAGGTCGATGTTATCGACGCAAAGAAACACGAAACCGGAAAGCTGCTGCCCCTTCCATCCGTTTGGCTGAAGCTTTACATCGTCCTTGATATCCGGATTGATTTCACAGAGAATATCAAGAAGCGCTTCCACCTTGGCGCGGCCAACATCCTGTTGCCGGAACATCTGATTCTCCAGATTGTGGGGTTCCACTACATCAAAATCCCAAAGGGTAAACTTTGTTACGCCGCTTCTTGCAAGATTCTCTGCCACAGTAGAACCGACTGACCCGCAGCCGATGATGTGAATGCGGCTGTCGTTCTTTTCGGGCTGGAAAAACTCATAACTTTTAGACAAATCCATATTTACCTACCTCCAAAATATCCGGAATAAGGCCATCCTTCATACTCATCGTCATCAAAAAGCGTACCCTGCCGGTAATTATCGGCGCCTGCCCACCCTGCGCCGATTCTGGTTTTCGTCTTTTCTTTTTTTTCGCTCTTGACCTCATCCTTTTTGTCGCCGGATTGCTGAGACGCCAATGGATTATAGGGCCCGCTGGAAGATTTGGGCTGTTGATAACCGCCATATCCGGAGTAGCCATAGCTTCCGCCATAACTTGAAGGCGTATAGGATTTGGTTTTTACCATTTCTTTTGCTGATTTTAAGAAAGCGTCAAGGTCTTCGCTTCCGCCTAAGATTTTTACGGTAACATCCTTATCTTCAAACAGAATGTTTTTCTTAAGGTCATAGACCTTATTGGTGCTGACAAACGATTTGTTCCAAATCATAAAAATGTAGAAATCCTCGTCGCCAAGCATGTTGAGAATTTCCTCCTGGTGATTCAGGTCAACGCTGGACGGATTGGGAGCCATGTTGACATGCGAATGTCCCTGCATATGGATGTTGTTGAACCGGTCATCCTCCACATTATCCATAATCCATTTGGCATACTCTTCCGTATCCATCTCAACGGACGCGCCGGAAACCGTCTGAGGATATACCAGGATGTCAGAGATGACATAATCATCGCATTCCTCATTTTCCACCCTGCTGGCTACGCCGTGCCACGCGATTTCCTTGTCAAACTCCTTAATCAACATGACCATCTTTGCCCAGGCTTCCGGCGTAAAATACACCGTTGCTTTTTTGTTTTCACAGGTGAATGTCTTGGTGAAACTGAGCTTGCCATCGGCAAGCTTGGTCAGGCTAAGCGCCTTTTCAAAATCCCTCCTGCACTCTTCGAGATACTGCTCTGTCATCTTAATGGGTTTGCTCATTTTACGCTTCCTCCTGTTCCTGCTCATTTACACCCGCCTCCTGCGCTTCAAGCCAACGGATTGCGTCCGCTGGTTTGACGACGGAACCGTCCGGAAGTTCGATACAGTGGTTGTTATAACTGCCAGAACCCCACATGGTCCGCATAAACTCGTGCATCACCGTGCTGTCCCCCCAGTTAAGGCTCTTGCAGGAGGCAACACATTGTTCCAACGCGCCGATGTAATTCCGGGTCTTTAAAAGCTGATTGATTGCCGATTGGTAATTTCCCATGCAGTTGTACCGGTCAATATGGGGATTCGGCATATATTCCGAAAATTCATAGGAGAAATTGTGCCCGCCCATCGCGCTTACATTGCCATTTAAATCAAACCGGTAGGCGGCGCACACCTTAACTTTCAGACGCGGTTCTTCCTCAACAAAGATTTCCCACATCAGCTTTTTCATTCCCTCCGGCGTGATTCCGCGATACGGTTCTCTGCCATTTAAGTAAACAAAGCTTCTGGAGTTGTTGATGGTTCTCTCCGCCATTTCGCTGTCAAAATAAGAGAGGTAAAAAATAAAAAAAAAATACATATCACGCTCGGTGACATTTTCAAGTACAAGCCGGTTGTTGCAAAGGAAATACTCCATAATTTCGGAATCCTCTCCACCCTCGGCAATCTTACGTTCGAGGCCAAGCAACCGGATACAGATTTCGTTCCGCTTGTTTAAAATAGAACCGATTTGAAGGTTAAGGCGGTCAATATCGGAATCGCATTTCTGAATTTCAAGACGGACTTTTTCACACTCAAGCTGCTCATACCGAGTTTCAAACCCCTTTAAAAGCTGGCGGATTCTGGAGGTTCTGAAATCATATTTTTCTGCGATTTTAGCGAGACACGTTTCATATTTTGCAGAAGAAGACTCGCGAAGAGAGTACAGTAGTTCCATCTCAAGGTCGGATACACAGACTATTGGGTCGAAATACCACGGCAGAAAAGCTAGAATAGAAACCTGCAAGTAATGCAGTTTCTTGTTGTCAAGATTATCGACAAACACAATGACGCTTTTCAGTTCCGGGTTGATGTAACAATCGGCGTAAAAAGACTTTCGATAAAATTCCCTCACCTTTTCAAGCCTGTAATACCCAGGATAACATGCGGTGAATTTGTGCTCAATCAACTTAAGGTTTGCAAGGTTGTGCTCCTGATTGTTGGTAAAACTGTGAATCATTATCTGACCGGAGGATGACAGGGAATGGTCTGAACAGATAGCGGATACTACCCGCTCTGCGGGAACGCTGCTAATGGTGCCGTTGTCATAATTGGAACTTCCGAAGCTGAGATGGATGGCCTCACCGTCTTTGATACGAGGTGCAACTAATGCACGAAGCGTAGCAAGGAAGGAGTTATCGTTGCCAAACCGATTGCCGGTGATATTATAGAAAAAGCTATCCGCAGCGTCGGTTGTCAGCGGCGTTGACCCGATGCTTGTTTTAAACATAGAAACACCTCTCTTTTATATATGCTGGTGGGGAATGCCGGATTTGAACCGGCACGGTCTATTGACCAGCAGATTTTAAGTCTGCTGCGTCTGCCTGTTCCGCCAAT
>CALVMT010000116.1 GCA_944347775.1 uncultured Clostridia bacterium
AAAGAGATTCAAATCGTATTTCTGCCCCAGCAAAAATGGTGCAAAAGCCCTCAAAGGAGCGGAAAGCCCATCCAGGCCGCAGCTCATAACCCGGAGGTCGGAGGTTCGAGTCCTCCTCCCGCAACCATAAAATCGCCGCTTTCCAGCTGGAAAGCGGTGATTTCTTTTGCTTTTCGCAACTTTTTTCGGCACTCCCCATTTCGTGGACATCAGGTTGACCCAGATTCTGACCCATACGGTGCAAAACCGAGGCCCGGACGCGGTGTTTCCGTGTCCGGGCTTTCTGGCATTTTTGTCGTTTTCAGAGTGTCGGTGCGAGGACTTTTTCCATCGCCCTGGCCGCCTCTTTCTGGGCGGAGGTGGTCACATGGGCATAGGTGTCCAGGGTGAACCCGGCGCTGTAGTGGCCCAGCATCCCGGACACCGTCTTGATGTCCACCCCGTTCTGGAGGGCCAGGGTAGCGAAGGTGTGCCGGAGATCGTGGAACCTGATTCTGGATAATCCCGCCCGCTTCAGCACCCGGTGGAGCATATTCCCCACACTGTCCGGCGAGATGGGGCCGCCGTTGGGTGACGGGAATACCCAGGGGCTGCTGCCCACTTTTTTCTTCTGCTCTTTCAGGAGCTGAATGGTGTCCTCCGACAGCGGCAGGGTGCGGTAGGAGTTTTTGGTTTTCAGGGGGGCCTCGGTAATTTCCCCATTGATTCTCGCCACCTGCCGTTTTACCCGCAGCTCACCGTGTTCCAGGTCGATATCCTCCCACTTGAGCCCCAGCAACTCTCCCCGCCGCAGGCCCGTGGCCAGTTCCACATAGTACAGCTCGAACACCCCGCTCTCTTTCGCTTCCCGCAGGAACGAGGTCAGCTGCTCCACCGGCAGGGTCTTCATCTCCCTGTGTTCCAGCTTGGGCAGGGCGCAGCCCTCCGTGGGGTCTACGGCGATCAGCTTCTGCTCTCGCGCCAGTTTCATGGCAGAGGCAAGGATCTGGTGGAGGTTCCGCACTGTCTTGGGGCTGAGGCCCTTGGGCTGGCCCTTGCTTTCCAGCCGGTCCACCCGGCCTCTGGTTAACAGCTTTTTGTAGAGCTTTTGTAACTCCAGAGAGGTGAGCTTCTCCAGCGGCAGCTTGCCAATATTCGGCTTGATGTGGTTGTCGATGTAGCCCCGGTAGGTCTGATGGGAGGAGGGCCGGACTTTGACCTTGGCGTAGTTTTCGAACCACTCGTCCATCCACTTGCCCACTGTGTATTTCTTCGACTTCACCGGGTCTATGTGCTTGGCTTCCTCGATGGCCGCTTTCAGTTTCGCCCTGGCCTCTGCCTGGGTGCGGCCCAGCACATTTTTGTAGATGGCTTTCCCCGTCTCCGGGTCGTGGCCGGCGGTGTACCGGCCCTCCCACCGGCCGTCTTTCCGTTTTCGGAGATTTCCCTCTCCGTTGGCTCTGCGTTTTGCCATGTCGTGTCGCCTCCTTTGCAGCAACACAACATACCGCAGAAAGAGAAAAATAGCCAGGGGCCACGGGCAGAGTTATCAAACAATTCACACTTTTTGCGGCGGCTCAATTCATTGTCAACAGCGTCGCATTTGCGCCGCCGCCTTTTTCTTTGTTTTAGGCGGCGAAATTCTTGAGGAGGGATAGGGGAATGAACAGGCCCGCATCACTGGAAAATACAGGCAGATCCCCACTCTGACCCCTGTTTTTTCCTTGTTACAGTAAGGCTTCGGGGATATTGACCGCAAACATGATATCACTATCCCAATTTCGACCCCATTTCTGAGCCCCGCCAAAATTCCCGCAACCTGTTGCCCCGACCCGCACTGCGGGGCGGTGTGACTGGCCGGAGGCGCCAACGGCGACCCCCGGCCTTTATCCTGCTATAATTTCGACTACCCATTTCTCCCTCGGTTGCGGGGGCAAATCGCTCCGGGCTCGGATTATAAATCGGCCCGAATCGAGGCCGAGATCAACCAGGGCGCAGCGGCGGTCACACGGCCCTCACACGCCCGTTCTTTGTCTCTTCAGGGGTACGGATGCCACCCTCGCCTCCAACGGGGCACACAGCGGCGCACAGGGGCAAACAGTTCCTTTCCGAATATCAGAAAGGCCGGCAGGACTTTTCGGTCCTACCGGCCTTGAGCCATGGATAGTTTAGCCAGAGCAAGACGGCCGTCAAGAGTTTCTCCTCACACCAGGTTAAAACGACCGGGTTCGTTATAGGGCGGGAAATTCTCCTTGAGAGCTGGCTGGTTCCCGGTTTTCTGTCAGATAGCGGTCTGGAGGACAACCAAAAAACTGTTCAACCGAAAAATAGCTCGGTTGCGGACAGAGATGTCGGTTTTCTGAAATCATAAAAGGTGTGATCCGCTTTGCGCGGTGCAAAGGTCAAGGAACAGCTTCATCAGCGGGCTGACCCACTTGTTCTTATGGTGGGCGCACACGGCGGTGATAGTCCTGTCGTCCAGCTCTGTTGGGATTCGCACCAATGTGCCGTTGTCCAGGTCCTTCTGCACGGCGAACAGGGGCAGGAAAGTGACGCCCAAGTCGCTCTTCACCAGGTTTTTGATGGTGGGGATAGACCACAGCTCAATCGTATGAGCAAGGAGGATGGACTTTTCCCGCAGGTACTGCTCAAAGATCTGCCGGAAGATACAGTTCTTCTCGTTGATGATAAAAGAGACCGCCAACTCCCGGTCCGGGGTGACAAAATCCGGGTACTGCTCCGCCGTGCGGGGAGAGGCCACCAGTGCGAGCGGGCACTCCGCCAGGGGATAGACGGTCAGGGTGGAGCCAAAGCCGCTTACATCCTCATAAAAAACCCCGATGTCCAGCGTCCCGTTGATGAGGGCGTCCCGGATGTCGTAGCAGTTCATGGAGCGCAGGAAAAGCCGGGCCTTGGGGGCCTGAGTGTGGAGTTCCTGTAAAACTGGCGGCATCCGGTAGCACAGCTGTGTCTCCGAAAGCCCCACGGACAGATCCCCCTGGCACTGTGTCAGGTCCTCTTCAAAGTTCCGCAAGCGGTCCACTGAGGAGAGAATATCATCCACATAAGGGATCAGCCGTTCCCCAGCCTGAGTCAGCACCATCTTTCGGCCGATCTTTTCAAACAGCGTAGTGGAGAGCTCTTGCTCTAACTGCGCCACCTGAAAGGTGATAGTGGACTGGGTATAGTTCAGCCGCTCGGCGGCTTTGGAAAAGCCTCCCTCCTCCACGATCACGCGGAAAGTATTCAAATATTTGAGATCCATACAGACGCACCGTCCAAATGCTTCAACAAAACCGAAATCTAAATTCAAATATTTCGATTTTACACATCTGTTCTTTGGCTGTATTATAGTAGAAAAACAGGAGGGATGCAAGTGTTATTTCAAATCATTGCTTCTTATTTACCCTATACCCTTGTGACGGCGTTCACACCGGGGCCGAACAACATCATCGCGCTCTATGCGGTCAGCCAAAGCGGATGGCGCAAAGGCAAAAGCGTCCTTTTAGGGATCGCAGTAGGTTTCCTGTGCGTGATGACAATTTGCGCGGTGTTCTGCTACGAACTGGCAAGGTATGTGCCGTCGGCGGCAGAGGTACTCAAGTATGTGGGCGCGGCGTACATCGTCTACCTGGCTATCCATGTGGCCTTGAGCAGGCCAGGAGACCCGGAGGGCAGGCAGATGTCCTTTATGAAAGGCTTCCTGCTGGAATTCGTCAATGTGAAGATCATCCTCTACTCCATCACAGTCTACACGGGCTATGTCCTGCCCTATGATAAGAATCTAAGTGCTCTGATGATCCACGCGGTCATGCTGACACTATTCGGCGTGGTGGGCACGCTCACATGGGCTGCAGTGGGCGGTGCGTTCCAAACATTCCTGACAAAGTATTACCGCCCATTCAATATTGCCATGGGGCTTGTACTGCTGTGGTGCGCTGTGACATTGGTATTTGATTGACAAGAACAGGAGAAAACTTATGGTCTATCAAAACAAAGGAATGGAAGAGCAGGCTATTTTGCAGACCGCGGCCAGGATGTGCGCCGCCGCCCGGACGGCGCCCAAGGCCCACGGGAGGGACACAATCCACACCCTTGTCCTCACCGGCGAGGACAAGGACCAGTTAGCAAAAGAGATGGAGTCTTTGGGCCATGAGATCATGGGCGACAAGATGGGTACCTGGTATGGGCGGGACGCCGGCAATGTCCGTAGCGCCGGGGCGGTGGTTCTGATTGGAGCAGAGCGGATATGGCGCGGAGTACCCAACTGCGGCTTCTGCGGCTTTTCCGACTGTGTTTCCTGCAAATCCTCCGGCGGAAACTGCGCCCTTGCGTATGTGGATTTAGGGATCGCAGTGTCATCCGCCGTGACAGTGGCCGCCGCGGACCAGGTGGACTGCAGGATCATGTTTTCCATTGGAAAGACAGCCATGCATCTCCCGCTTGGGGAGGGGGAGGTCCTCTGGCTGGGCATCCCGCTGGCCGTCTCCGGCAAGAATATCTTTTTCGACCGGGGTATTGTTCACGATTAAGCGCGGCTTTGAAATGGAATCCAATGGCATGAAGTTAAGTAGGTGATGCAAGAAAAACTTGCTGTCAGCATGGTTCAGGTGAAATCTTTATAGAGGAGAACCATTTTTTCTGCGCGTTCACAGCCCTCAGCGCACAGTGGGTCCGGGCTTCCGCCCGGAATCATCTGTGGCCGGCGTATAGCCGGACGCGATGCTTGCCCCTCTTTAAAGAGAGGTATCACTGCCGCACACCATGATTCCTACTATTTTCTCTGGCCTCAAAAGTTGTAGGAGTGTCATTTATATGCTATACTGGACACAAGAAAGCCACTGTGATTTCTCTGGCCCCATGACACCACAGTCTTAATCTTGAAGACAGAGGTACCCCAACCACGAGGAGGTATGCAGATATGTCTGAACAAATTTACTCTTTCAACGAGATTGCCGCAGTGGTGCTACCCCTGTTGAAAAAATATCATGCAGAGCGTGCCATTCTGTTTGGCTCCTACGCTCGGCAGGAGGCCGATGCGTCCTCGGACATTGATCTAATCGTGGTGGGGGGCAAGAATTTCGACCCCACTGATGTTCTGTGCATTGCAGAAGAGCTGCACATCGCATTGAAAAAGCCTGTTGATGTGTTTGAGCTTCAGGAAATCAATCCAAATTCCACTTTCTACGATGCCGTTATGGGGGAGGGCGTGCAAATCGCATGAAATACAGTGATGAGCAACGGATTGCAAAAATCCAGGAAACAACTGAGAAATTGCTGAACTACATTCGCTGTGAAAACATTACCCCCGAACAGATTTTGCACGAGGAGCCCATTCAATGGGCAATCACCACTCCTCTGTACAACATCGGGGAGCATGTGGCAAACCTGACACCAGAATTCAAAAACAGGCACAGCTCCATCCCATGGGTGAAAATTGCCGGGCTGAGGCACCGGCTGGTCCACCACTACGAGGATACCAACTGGACTGTGATCTGTGCCATTATCTACGATGTCCTTCCAAAATTCCTGGAGGAGCTAAAGCAGCTCTGACCCAAATCCTGACCCATTTGGGGGCAAACCGCCGTGGAGCGGAGAGGGCACGACCTCCGGGTTTTGGCCATTTCAGGCTCAAAAATGGCCGGAAAGCACTGCGCCCCAGCGGATGGAGAAACCGACCGTAGCTCATAACCCGGAGGTCGCAGGTTCAAATCCTGTCCCCGCAACCATAAATCCCAGATGCGAAAGCACCTGGGATTTCTTTTTGCCTGTTTCCCCTTTATTTTTCACTCATTCCTCCCGGTTTTCAGGACTTTTTTTGCGGTTTTGGCTTGTGGAGTTTTTTTCTCTTCCTCCGCATAAACCACGTTAAAAGGGCCTGACCCAAACCGTGACCCATACGGGAATTGGCACAGATATGGCA
>CALVMT010000117.1 GCA_944347775.1 uncultured Clostridia bacterium
TATGATAATCTGTTGAAACAAGGATATTCAATAGATTTGAAGTATGTTAAAGGACATAATGAAACAATAGGTAATGAACTTGCGGACGGCCTGGCTACAGGCGCGTTAACCGTGCAGGAGGTTTTAAATGGACAATTCTAAGAATCTTTATACGCTAAAAGATGGCACTACTATTGAGAGTGTGGAAATAGGTAAAGCTAAGATAAAAATAGGCGACGTTTCTCCTGATGGGATGCTAACCATTTGCGATAGAGCTCCTAATAGAGAAGGAAGTAGAAAGGCAAGAGTCATTTGTAAGTGCCGCTGTGGAAATTACACCGTTATGAACGCTTAGGCTTTTTATTCAGGAAGCACCAAAAGTTGTGGATGCTACGCCGAAGAAATCTGGAAAGAGTTGGGACATAAAGTAGGTAAGTTGCCCAAAGATAAAGACTACACCAAAGTAGATAATCCTTATTACACCTTCATCCAAAAGACAGATGAAAGAGATAGCTGTAATTCTTTTTATTGGGAAATCGAATGTAAAAAATGTCATAAAAGGTATAAAGCTGTTCCGGTTTAGCTTGTCTCTGATACTAGGAGGCGAGGAGCTAATCCTTGCGACTGCTGGAGAAATCAAAGTAAGGGCGTACTAAAAATTACTAATATTCTGGAAAAAAATCATATTAAATACATAAAAGAATATAGCTTTAAGGACTGTCTTTCTCCGCTAGGGCACGTCTTGTATTTCGACTTTTTTCTACCCGATTATAACATATTGGTTGAGTATGATGGAGAACAACACTTTAAACCCACGACATTTGGTGGAATAATTGATGGAGCTGAAAGGCTTGCCCTAAATCAAGAATATGATGAAATAAAAAATCTTTATTGTGATAGTCATCAGATAAAATTAGTCAGGATTCCCTATACCCAGTACAAAAATATTACACTAGAAATGATATTAGGAGTTCAAAATAATGAGCAAATTATATGATGAAAATTCAATCCAATCACTTTCCCCTCTAGAATTCACCAGATTGCGACCTGGTGTCTATGTTGGTAGTACCGAGTACTCTACTCAATTATTGCTAGAGATAATAGCTAATGCTATTGATGAATATCGAGCGGGGCATGGAAATAAAATAGAAGTATCTATTAAAGATAAAATTATTTCTGTAAGAGATTATGGACAAGGTTTTCTTGTAAATGCAATCAGAGAAGATGGGAAAACTGTTCTTGAAGCTTCCTTTAGCGTTCTAAATACTTCTGGTAAATATGATGAAGATGGGGTTTATGAAGGGACAGCCCTAGGGTTGAATGGAATAGGAAGCAAATTGGCTACCTATCTGTCTCATTGGTTAAAAGTTACTTCAACAAGAGCTGGAGAGAAGGAGTCCGAAACTATAGTATTTGAAGAAGGTAAATTTAAAAGCCGTTCCATAGAGCCATCATCTATTAATGAATCAGGAACACTAGTAGTTTGGGAGCCAAGCGAAGATTTTTTTACCAATGTGGGAGTAGACATAGAGAGTATTAAGAAATTCTTTAAAGTTGTTGTTTGTCTCTGCCCCGGCTTAACTATTATATTGGACAACAATGGAGATATTTCTACATATGTCTCTGACAATGGATTAAAAGACATGATGGATGAAATCGTTAAGGATCAGATAGAGATACCTAAAAACAGACTATATATTAATTTTTCGCAAGATAAAAATAAAATAGATTTAGCTTTAACATATACTACAAGATATAGCTCTACCATTATTCCTTATGTTAATACAGGACTAACTGAGCAAGGGCCGCATATAACTCAAATAAAAACTATTATAACAAGAGAAATGAATAAATTCTTCAGAGACAAAGGATGGCTCAAAGAAAAAGATAGTAATTTGACTGGTGATGATTGTCAAGAAGGCATGTGCTTAATTTTTAATATAACAGCTCCTAATGTCTCGTATGATGCCCAAACAAAGACCCGAATTGTAAAGCTTGATATGAAACCCTTTACATCAGCAATAGCAGAAGAACTTCAGTATTGGCTTGCGGCTAACGAAAAAGATATAAAAAGTATCGCGGATAAGGCTCTTAACGCGCGAAAGGCAAGAGAAGCAGCGCGTAAAGCCAGAGACGCCGCAAGAGGCGTAAAGGCTAAGAAAGATAATGGTCTAAAAGCTAAGATGAAGCTTAGCGACAAGTTTATAGACTGCACAAACAAGAATCCGAAAGATAGAAACTTGCTCTTGGTAGAGGGCATGAGCGCAGGAAGTGCGGCAGTTGAGGCTCGTAACCCCAAAACAGATTGCATTTATATGCTGCGCGGCAAGACTATTAGCCCCCTAAAAACAAGCATAGAGAAGATTTTAGCCAATCAAGAAATGTCTGATATAATTAAAGTTATTGGTGGCGGGTTCGGTAAGGATTTCAACGTGAATAGTATCAACTTTGATAAAGTTGTTATAACGTCAGACGCCGACAGCGACGGAGCCAACATCGAGCTGTTGCTTATTACATTCTTCTATACATATATGCGTCCACTCGTGGAAAATGGAAAACTTTATCGAGCTGTAACACCTCTTTACATAATACGCCAAAAAGGTAAAGAATATTATTGTTACACCGAGACAGAGATGGAAGAATGGAAAAATACTCATACAGGGAACTATGACGTGCTTAGAGCAAAAGGGTAAGAGATAGTCTGGCCCTTACTTACTTTTCCTGTTACCACAGGGGTTCGATACTTTGTATCGAGCTAACGAGGGAGTCTAAACGGAAAACCGCATGATAATCTCGTGGCAAGCTGGAATAAATCCAGAAGCTGTATCGACTATCCCTTTGTCGGGGAGTACTGGTGCTATTGGTACGCACTGGGAAACGGTAAGCTAGCTATTTAGCTAGAAGAAATAGTCAGTACCTATGGAAACATAGGATTAATATGTAGGAGAATTAAACCCTGCTGACTTGCGCAAGGTATGCTTCGAAAATGAGCGATACAAGAGAATAACTATCTCCGACGCAGAAAAGACTACAGAACTATTAGAGATACTAATGGGCAGCAATGTTGAACCACGTAAGCGTTATATCTATGATAATGCTACTGCGCTGGGATTTAATTTTGATTAAAAGGAGCAGAATAATGAGTTTAATTACAGAAGTAGATATACTCGATGAAGCTAGAGATAATTTCTTAACATATAGCTCTGAGGTTTTATCGGATAGGGCTATCCCTTCCGCAGAAGATGGATTACTAAGCGCTCAACGTAAAATATTGTGGACTATGGAAGACTATCTAAAAATGGATAGCAAAAGCAAGACTAAAAAGTGCAACGCAGTAGTCGGATCGACTCTAGCTA
>CALVMT010000118.1 GCA_944347775.1 uncultured Clostridia bacterium
ACCGCACGACGGCTGACGGAATGGTACAGTGATCCAGACCACTGGGGAGGCTCGTCATGAGGCCGAGAAAGAAACCGCTGAGCACAGCTCCCACCGTGGCGCAGCTGGAGGCGGAGCTCCAGCGGGAGTCCTACCGCATCCGCTACCGGCGGGTTCTGCGCAGCACCGTCTATGCGCTGATCACCGTGGCGGCGGTGGCGGTGCTGGTGGCGACGCTTCTGCTGCCGGTGCTGCGGATCCACGGCTCCTCCATGACACCGACGCTCCACGACGGCGACGTGGTCGTCTCGCTCAAGGCGGGCAGCTACAGCCGGGGCGACATCGTGGCATTTTGGTATAACAACAAGATCTTGGTCAAGCGCATCATCGCCTTTGCCGGCGAGTGGGTGGACATCGACGAGAGCGGCAACGTCACCGTCAACGGTACGCCGCTGGAGGAGCCGTATCTCGCGGAAAAGGCTCTGGGTCTTTGTGACATCACCCTTCCCTACCAGGTGCCGGAGAGCCGCATCTTCGTCATGGGCGATCACCGCTCCACTTCCACCGACAGCCGTACCACGGCGGTGGGCTGCGTGGCGGAGGAGCAAATCGTGGGCAAGCTGGTGCTGCGCGTCTGGCCAGTGAAGCAGCTGGGAACGCTGAGTTCCGAATAGATGAAGTCTAAGGAGGGAGAAGGTGCAGATGGAGACCATGCAGCGGCAGATCCTGGCGCTTCGGCGCGGCAGCAGGCTGCGTCGCTGGTGGCGCCGCGCCATGCTGGCCATGGCGGCAGTGGTGGTATTTGTCACCACCTATCTGCTGATTCTGCCTGCCATTACCATGGAGCATCCCGTGCTGGAGGTCTCGCCCCGTTCCATCGAGGCCGCCCCGGGAGAGACCATTGTCACGGAAATCTATGCCCGTGCCGGCAGCGCAGCGCCCGCCACCTTCCTGGTGCTGGCTGCAGGAGAGAATGCCGGTGTGGTGGAGCCGTCCTTGGCCTTTGACGGCGGCACAGCCGCTGTACGCACCGCGGAGGAAACCACACTCCCGCTCCACGGCGACACCGGCAGCGACGGTGTGAGCCGCTATTGGTTTACCCTCGAGCCGGAACAGGCGGCCACCTTCACCCTCCCCTGGGCAAACGGCGTCACGCTCCACGGCTGGGAGGCCGCCGATCCGGCGGACGTCGACATCGACGCGGCGCCGGATCCTGTGCCGGAAGCGCCCGCTCCTACCCTCGTGCCGGTGGAGCGCGCAAGCGGTGACCCGGCGCAGCCCGGAACGCTGACGCTGCTTGCCGCCACCGGGGAAGACTTGTCCGGCGCGGAAGCGGCGCTGGCGCCGTCGTGTACGTTGGCCTGGATCACGCAGGAAGATACTCCTTTCAAGGAGCTCCCTGCAGCGCCCCTGCCGGAGGATGAGACGCCGCCGACAGAACCATCTGGCACGGCTTGGGCCACAGTACATAGAAAAACGGCGCCTCTGGCACGCTTTTCCCTCTTTGCTTTTGATGCCCAGCCTTTGGCAGAGGAGGGGAGCAACTTTTCCGACTACATTACGGACGCCAAATTCGAAAAAAATGTAAATGGAAGATGGGAGTCTGCTACAGAGTTTCAAGATGGGGAAGCTGTACAAATATCCATTTCCTATGAAATCCCCCAAGGCATTGTCAGCCAAGATCAGCGGGTCATTTACTATGATCTTCCCCCAGGCGTGCGCGTCGGCATGCAGACTGGGCAAGTGCTGGACAACGGAAGTCCGGTTGGAAGTTTTACCATTCGCGAGGATGGCCGCATTACCATTACTTTTGATGAAACCTTTGCCACCGGCAATGCCTTTCGTGGCGATATCACCTTCCAAGGATCCGTCCATGCCCAGGACGACGGCTCGCAGCAGACGATTGAGATCGGCCAAGGCGAGCCTGTCATCGTCAATCCCGGCGCGGCCGAGACGGACATCGCCATTCAAAAGACCGGCGAGCTCTTGGAAGACGGCAAGCTTTCCTACGAGCTCATAGTTTCCACCACCAAGGGCACCGACAGTGAAATCACCGTGCAAGATTGGCTCTCGCCTTCCGGCGCCTCGGCTGTTTATGACCAGGGTAGCTTCCAAATCGAAAAGATCGACGCTTCGGGACAATCCACACCCATTGAAGGGATTGTGCCCGGCCTCGAAGATCAATCCTTTTCTCTTTCCAACCTGCCAGGGCTGGGCGCCGGAGAACAGTATCGCATTACCTATACTGTCACTACAGACATTACTTCGGCAAGCGGCAGCGCCAATGTGAGTAACAACGGTTCCGCCAGCAGCGGCTCCAACTATGCCTCCGACTGGAATGATATTGTCCTCGCCAGCTCCATGGTGTCCAAAACAGGCTACCTGGACAGTCAGGATGGCAAGCTCCACTGGACAATCACCGTAAATCCAGACAAGGTGGACATTGGTAATTTCACACTCCTGGACACCATGCGCGTGAATGGGAGCGAAGTTACCATCCCGGAAGGTACCGAAATCACGCTGCAAGGCAGCAGCGGCGAACCGCAGCCCATCAGCCTCCCCTATACCTTTCCGGAGGGCTCCAGCGACACCTATACCATCACCTATGCCACAGACGCGCCGATCGATTCGGTGGAGCCGGGTGAAATGTGGAATGTTTGGAATGAGGCAGCGGTAGAGGACGGTGATACGAGCTACACCCATAGCACACAAATCTCAGGCCAGGCGCCTGATTATCAGATTGAAAAATCCTATGCCGGGGATGTGGCTCCCAGCGGCACCAGCACCCTCCACACTTACACCTGGCAGAGCCACATCACAGTCCCAGCCGACATCACCGACCTCGACAAGATCCTCTATACCGACACCCTCCAGCCCGCTGCTGCAGGAGGCGAAATCATAGCAGGCAGCCACTACACTACAGCTAAGCTGCTTTGTAATATGACGGTGCAGGCAGGAAATCTTTCTCTCGTATGCGGAACAGATTATGAAATTCTGGATGCTGGCGGAACTCCCATCACGGATTTTACCAGTACCGAACCGCTCTATGGCTTTCAGATTCATTTTTTGCAGGCAAAGAATATCGCGGGCAAGACCATCAATCTGCGCTACCAATCTCTGGTGGATGAAGCCCGTTTGGAGGCCGGCATAGCCTATGAAATTGGCAATACGGCTTCCATTCCCGGCCACACCACAGAGAGCACCGCGGAGCTGGAGCGGAAAAAGGGTCTGGAGAAGCAGGTCAGCGCCACCGGGGCGCAAGCCTCCTACGGGAAAGGTCCCATTACCATCGACTATGAAACAGGCAAAATCTATTACCGCTTGCTCCTCCACACCACGCCGGAAACCATGGGAGACATTACGGTATTCGACATTCTTCCCGCCGGAACCGAGCTAGTTGAAGGGACGTTCGGAGCAAAATTCTATGAAAGCGATTATCATGAATATAGCATCATTGGCTGGGGGGAAACGCAGTATGATATGACCCAGCGCAGCCACTGCGCTTCGGAGTCTTTGGAGAACAGTTGCACCAAGCTGACCTTTACAATTGAAGACGGCTACAATAGCGACGGCAACGCGCATACCTTGGTGATCTACTATCAGGTCTCCTTCGCCGACGACCCCATCTGGAGCAATGAACCAGGGCGGGAACAGGTGCTCTATGAGAATAGCGCCCAATGGGGCGCGGAATTTGCCAGGTCGGAGACCTCCGTGGAGCGCGAGGTGCCAGAGATCGAAAAAGTCGGCGCTGTCATAACACAGGAAATCGACGGTATCCCCGTTCCCACCAATCGCGTGCGCTACAGCGTGCTCATCAACGCCGGAGAACAGGATATCAACCCGAGCATGGACTATATCGTGCTGAAGGATCGCCTGGATCTTCCCAATGGCGTCACGGCCATTCTCGATCAGTCCTCCCTGGCACTCTATGACTATGATCCGATGGCAGAGGACAATCTGGGGCAAGCGCTCGACGCGCGGCTCTATTCCTATACGTTCCAGGAGCAGGCTCGAGAACTGACGCTGCGTCTGCCGGATGAGCGCGCCTGTGTGCTGGTCTATGCCTACCAAATCGAGCGCGGGCAAGTTGCCGACGTCACGCTGCGCAATCATGCTTATCTCCAGGGCGGACAAGGAGAAGGTTCTTCCTTTG